>JAETTS010000219.1 GCA_021769025.1 Enterocloster bolteae | reverse complement strand
CTGCCGGTAAACCGGGGACGTATAACAGTGGTTGTGGCGGCCGCCAAACAAGGCTCTTCGCCTCTCGCCATCCACCCGCAGCACCTCCGGATATTTATCAGCCAGCCACTTGGGCCGGGCACCGGAAGGGGTAGCCAAAATAGTAGAAATTCCATTTTCATAAAGCCGGTTTATCACATCCTCCAGCCACTTAATCTGAATGTTTCCTTCCTCCGGCTCCAGGCTGGTCCACGAAAACATGCCAAGGCTTACGGTATTGATCCCTGCCTTTTTAAAATATTCCACATCCTGTTTCAGAATATCCGGTCTGTCCAGCCACTGTTCCGGATTATAATCACCACCGTGCAGCAATCGCTCAGTGGAAAATCCCTGATTCATATTTTTCACTCTTATTCCTCGCTGTCTTTTCTATAGTTTGTGTTGGCTGTCCTGTACCTCATATGCATCTCCAACATTTTTCTGTACCGAATTCTACATTATAATCTTCTGTCAAAAACACTTTACCGCTTCCCTCTCCACAGAAAGCCCGGCCTGATACCGCTCAATAAATGCCTTAAATCCCTTCACATCTGCTTCCACAGGCTCCATCCGGCTTCCCTTATTCTCTGAAAATACCTTCTTGCCAAGATAATTTCCCAGGCTCTCCCCGCCTTCCCCACGCACCATGTAGGAAGCCAGTAACGCCATTCCCCAGGGGCCGCCTTCCCCGGCTGTCTCCATGATGGAAACCGGGACATTCATTGCAGCAGCCATGATCCTCTGGCCCACGCCTTCTGTTTTAAAGAATCCACCGTGCCCCAGCAGGTTATCCAGTTCCACATGCTCCTCCTCGGTCAGGATCCTCATTCCCATGTTCAGCGCCCCTAGGGCTGAATACAGATGCGTGCGCATCAGGTTTGCCAGGGTAAACGTCCCATCCGGAGTACGGACGAACATTGGCCTTCCTTCTTCCATCTTGGTGATCGGCTCCCCGGACAGATATCCGTAGGACATCAGCCCTCCGCAGTCTGCATCTCCCTCCAGCGCCTTCTTATACAGCATACCGAACAAAGCATTATCATCCATTTTTATTCCTGCCGTCTCTGCAAACTCCCTGAAGATCCCAACCCAGGCATTCAGATCCGACGTACAGTTATTCACATGAACCATAGCCACCGGAGAGCCGTCCGGAGTGGTTACCATGTCGATCTCCCGGTGCAGCTTAGACAGTTCCTTTTCCAGCACAACCATAGCAAATACCGATGTGCCGGCTGACACATTTCCGGTCCTGATTTCCACACTGTTGGTAGCCACCATGCCGGTTCCCGCGTCTCCCTCCGGCGGACAGAACAAAATTCCTGCCTCCAGTTCTCCTGAAACATCCAGAAGCCTTGCCCCTTCTTCCGTCAGGGCTCCCGCTTCCTCTCCTGCAGACAACACCTTGGGGAAAATGTCCTGAAGCTTCCACGGGCATCCTCTGGAAGCTGCCAAATCATCAAACTGCTCCACCATTCTCTGATGATACTGTCCGGTAGCTGAGTCAATGGGGAACATTCCGGAAGCATCCCCCACCCCCAATACCCGTTGTCCTGTCAGTTTCCAATGGATATACCCAGCCAATGTGGTTACATAATCAATCTCCTGCACATGTTCCTCATTATCCAGCATCGCCTGATCCAGATGTGCAATGCTCCATCGCTCTGGGATATGAAACTGGAACAGGGTACTTAACTCCTCCACTGCCTTTCCGGTCGTAGTATTCCTCCACGTCCGAAACGGAACCAACAACTTCCCTTCCTTATTAAATGCCATATACCCATGCATCATAGCACTGACTCCGATTGCCGCTGTCCTCTTCAGCGGGATCCCATACTGCCGCTGCACATCCTCCGCCAGATCCTGATAGCATCTTTGAAGCCCTGTCCATATATCTTCCAGCCGGTATGTCCAGAATCCGTCTTCCAGCCGGTTCTCCCACTGGCAGCTCCCCGAAGCAATGGGATCATGATCCTCACCAATCAAAACCGCCTTGATCCTGGTAGACCCCAACTCAATTCCCAACACCGCTTTCCCTGATTCTATGACCCTTTTCCTGTTATCCATACAATCCTCTCTTTCTTAATCTCCCCTGTAATGATTGCAAAGTTCTCCAAACCGTTGCCGTTTACCCCTTAGTCCTGCAACTATCTTCCCTGCCCATAATAGGCATTGGGGCCATGTTTCCGCATAAAATGCTTATCCTGCATATACTGAGGCGCCGTCTCCGCCTTAGGATTCAATATCTCTGTATACAGGTTCATTTTTGCCACTTCCTCCAAGACCACCGCATTGTGCACCGCCTCCGCTGCATCTTTTCCCCAGGTAAACGGCCCATGATTTTTACACAGAACCCCAGGTACATGCACCGGGTTCTTCCCCTTGAATGTCTCAATGATCACCAGCCCGGTATTCTTCTCATACCCTTCCTCAATCTCTCTCTCCGTTAAGTTTCTGGTGCAAGGAACCGCCCCATAAAAATAATCCCCATGGGTAGTCCCATAACACGGCAATTCCCTTCCTGCCTGAGCCCAGGCTGTAGCCATAACCGAATGGGTATGCACCACACCCCCAATCTCCAGAAACACCTTGTATAATTCCAGATGGGTAGCCGTATCCGAAGAAGGATTCAACTCCCCCTCCACCTTCCTGCCATCCAGGCTCATTACCACCATATCCTCCGGTCTCAGCCTGTCATATTCCACCCCACTGGGCTTTATGACAAACAATCCTTTTTCCCTGTCAATCCCGCTGACATTCCCCCAGGTATACGTCACCAGCCCTTTCCTGGGCAGTTCCATATTTGCCTCATAAACCTCCTTCTTCAACCCTTCCAGCATTACCTGTATCTCCTTTCCCTTTTTATTCTTTCCCCAGCCAAACACAAAACAGCTGGGAGAGAACCTTCCAACGCAAAAACGCGCCCCCGATGTCTCAACCTAATCCATCCACCCGGCGACGCGTCCCCTCACTATTTACATCTCCCTAAAACCCAAGCCTTTCCTCCAAATACGCCTTAAGCCCTTCAATGGGCACCCGCACCTGTTCCATTGTATCCCTGTCCCGAACGGTCACTGCATGATCCTCCTCCGAATCAAAATCATATGTGACGCAGAACGGCGTACCAATCTCATCCTGTCTCCTATAGCGCTTTCCAATATTCCCCCTGTCATCAAACTCACAGTTAAAATACTGGCTAAGCTCCGTATAGATCTTCTCCGCTCCCTCATTCAACTTCTTAGATAAGGGCAGCACTCCAACCTTCACCGGTGCAATGGCCGGATGGAAATGAAGCACAGTACGCACATCTCCCTCCCCGATCTCCTCCTCATCATAAGCCGCGCAGAGGAACGCCAGCGTCACACGGTCCGCCCCCAGAGACGGCTCGATCACGAACGGAATATACCGTTCCTTTTTCTCGTCATCAAAATAGGTCAGATCCTGTCCTGAAGTGTTCTGATGCTGGGTTAAATCATAGTTGGTACGGTCTGCGATTCCCCACAGTTCGCCCCATCCAAATGGGAACAGGAATTCAATGTCCGTAGTCGCTTTGCTGTAAAAGCTTAACTCCTCTGGTGAATGATCCCGAACTCTCAGTTCCTCATCCTTAAGTCCCAGGGTCTTCAGCCAGTTGATGCAGAAGGATTTCCAATAAGCAAACCATTCCAGATCCGTATCCGGCTCACAGAAAAACTCCAGTTCCATCTGCTCAAACTCTCTGGTACGGAATGTAAAATTCCCAGGTGTGATCTCATTGCGGAAAGATTTCCCGATCTGCCCAATTCCAAATGGGATCTTCTTCCTGGAAGTTCTCTGGACATTTTTAAAATTCACAAAAATCCCCTGTGCCGTCTCTGGCCTTAAGTACACAGTATTCTTGGCATCCTCCGTCACCCCCTGGAACGTCTTAAACATCAGGTTAAACTGGCGGATATCCGTAAAATCGTGCTTTCCGCAGCTTGGGCAGCAAATTTGATTGTCCTCAATGTATGCCCTCATCTGCTCCTGGGACCATCCGTCAACACTGCCCTCAGAAACGATCCCCTTCTCTGCCATATAGTCCTCAATCAGCTTGTCGGCACGAAAACGCTCTTTACACGCTTTGCAGTCCATTAGCGGATCCGAAAAACCGCCTAGATGCCCGGAAGCTACCCATGTCTGGGAATTCATGAGGATTGCACAGTCTACACCCACATTGTACGGACTCTCCTGTATAAATTTCTTCCACCAGGCCTTCTTTACATTATTCTTCAATTCTACGCCCAAATTTCCATAGTCCCAGGTATTGGCCAGCCCGCCGTAGATCTCAGATCCTGGATATACAAACCCTCTGGACTTGGCTAAAGCCACTATTTTTTCCATTGTCTTTTCCATCGTCTCTTCCCTGCCTCTTTTTCATTTTATGATTGCTTTACTTTAAAGATCCTGCCGCCGATTAGGCGGCATCAATTCAGGTATGCCCAATGCGCCCGCCACGCTTTCATGGGCGGTGGTGCGTCTGTTGCCGGGTGCACGCAGGTTTACTTAAAGATCAGACATGCGCTTCCGTCTAAAACTTCCGCCGTAAACTGATCTTTCAGATTGATATTGCCGCTGTAATACAGAATCTTTCCTTCCGTCTGGATGGAAGAGCCTCCGTTCACCACAACCAGTTGCAGCTTGCTCTGCTTCATGATCTCTCCCGGATCTATGGTGCTGTTCTTTTTTACGTCCACCCAGGTTGTGCCAGTTTCATTCATCTCCCCCAATCCGTCTGCTACGGTGGATACCCGGAAATGCTCCACGCCGTTTATCTTATCCTGGGCTGCTTCCGTAAAACGGCACAGATCCTCACCAGTTAAATACTGGTACACCACCTTTACCGTTCCGTTCTCCAGGCTGCATTCCGTCAAAGCGACTGGCGTGCTGCCTTCCTGCCCAGCCGGATACTCTGCGTTATATTCCGCCACCTCTTTCTCCGCCATGGCCTTCAGTTCTTCTGCGCTGTAGTAACCATTGCCGGTATCGTACTCCTTTACCAGGGCTGTGTATATTTCTCCTTCACGGCTTACATAGATCGTACTCTGTTCCGGCGGAAACGTGCTGGT
>JAETTS010000218.1 GCA_021769025.1 Enterocloster bolteae | reverse complement strand
TCCGACAGAATGCCTCCGTTTTCCGGTATTCTACAATACAAGGGCCAATGCCTCTGAGGATAGCACACATCCACACCACTTCCCAGCACGGCAAAGGTTCTTCCTTTTCCTTCCAGCGTCCCCTCGTGACCTGCCCCGTCAATCCCAAGGGCCATACCGCTGATTACCTGAATGCCTGCCTCCCCAAGACGCTTTCCCAGCATTCTCGCCACCTGTCTCCCATAGCTGGTACAATTTCTAGCTCCAATAATCGCCGCTGTGGGAATATTGTCCGCTGGCATGTCTCCTATCACATAGAGAGCCATGGGAAAATCATAGATACAAGTTAACCGTTTCGGATATATGGAGTCCAATATGGACACAAATCGGATTCCTTTTTCATGCAGTTTTCGATACCGGCTTCTTTCCTCCTCCAGCTTTCCTTTCCAACTATCAAAATATGCCCCTGCCTTTGAGGATAGAATTCCCATGGACACAAACTGCATTCCTTCTATATTATAGATGCGCTCAAAGGAATGAAAATGATTCCACAGACGTGCCATAGAAACTGCACCTATGCCTGGAACCTGGCACAACCAGTACAAATACTCTGTTTCTTTTTCCTGATTCCTTCGTTCTGCCAGATTATTTTTTGTCATATCCTGCTGCTTCTCTGCCACATCTTTCCTCCCTGTCTTCCCATATCATGCCTGCCACCACAATACCTTTCTACAATTTTATTCCGTTCCAATATCTTTCCTCCAGATTCCGATATCCTATAGCTTCACACAGATGTTTATGCATTATGGATTCCGAGGCATCCAGATCTGCGATGGTTCTTGCTACCTTCAGTATCTTTCCGTAAGCCCTGGCACTCAATCCTTTTTTCTGAAAGATTTCTTTGAAAAAATGTTCATCCTCTTTTGTCAATCTGCAGAATTCTTCTATCATCTCTGCATCCATCTGGCTGTTAAACTGAACCATCCTTCCCTGAAACCGATTTTTTTGAATTTCTCTTCCTCTCTCCACTCTCTCACGAATCCGTTCGGATGTTTCCTGCTTCTTTTTTTTCCGCAATTCTTCAAATGCTACTGGTGCCGCCTCTACACAGATGTCGATCCTGTCCAAAATAGGCTTTGATACACGCTTTATGTATTTCTGCACCTGTGCTTCACTGCAGTTGCATCGATTTCTATCCGGATAATGCCCACAGGGGCATGGGTTCATTGCAGCTACCAGCATAAAATCTGCCGGAAACTCGTATCTGCCGGAAACTCTGGACAAAATCACCTTATGATCCTCCAAAGGCTGTCTCATAGCCTCAATGGCCTGTTTGGAAAATTCCGGAAGTTCATCCAAAAATAAAACCCCTTTAGATGCCAGGGACATCTCTCCTGGCACAGGATTCTTGCCCCCACCTGTCAATGCCTGAGCCGTAGCGGAATGGTGAGGATGACAGAATGGCCTTCTGGTCATAAGAGGCCTGTCTCTGGGTAACAAGCCGCAAATGCTGTATATCTGGGAAATCTCTAACTGCTCCTGTGATGTACAAGTGGGCATGATCGTAGGAATCCGCTCTGCAATCATGGTTTTTCCTGTTCCTGCCGGACCAATATAAAGAAGATTATGCCTTCCGGCTACGGCGACCTCCGTGGCCCTTTTCACCAAAAATTGTCCCTGCACCTGTCCGTAGTCTACATCATAAACATCGGATTCTGCCTCCGAACCTGTCTCTGCATTCTCCATTTCTCCTTCATCCTGCGGAAGATAGTTCCTTTCTATAATCTCCACCAATTCTTTGATGTGCCTGATTCCCACAATCTCAATGTCCGGAATCATCCTACCCTCTTTTACATTCTCCCATGGCAGGTAGCACACACGCATTTTACATCTTCTGGCTTCCATCACCATCGACAAAACTCCCCGAACCCCTTTTACCTGACCATCCAGCCCCAATTCCCCCAGAAGCACCGAATCTTTAAAGCAGTTACAGTCCAACAGCTGATTGGCCCCCAAAACCCCTGCCGCAATAGCCAAATCAAAGCCTGTTCCACATTTCCGTATGTCAGCAGGAGACAAATTAACTGTTACCTTTTTAGGTCGAAAACAAAATCCGGAATTCTTAAGAGCTGTTCTGACTCTGTCCTGAGCCTCTCTCACCTCCGGGGCCAAAATCCCTACCATGATAAAAGAAGGAAGCCCATCGCTGGCATCCACCTCAACATGAACCAGCTTCCCTTCCATGCCAAAAAGACCAATACTGCACACATTACAAAACACATTCTCCTCCTTGCCATCCAATCCAATTCTTTTTTAATGGCTCTCTTCATACATAATACTCTCAATATGGGATTCTCCCGATAAGCTATCGTAGAAAATAAGATATAAAACAAGATCTGTTACAAGATACGAAACCTGTTTTGAAATAATAAAATTACTATACCCCAAATTCTTGGAATTGACAAGCAGCTTCCCTAGCCTTTTATATTTTTTTCACAAAGTTAACACCATCTTTATGAATTTGTCTCTTACTTGAATAAAGGCTGAATAAAGATCGGAATTGGCTTTACACATTTCATGCCTTTTGTTATAATAAATATATCAAAATCCTATCAGACGATCCCATAGAAAGCAGGTGATATCTATGCCAAATAGTGCAGAAATTGCTAAAATTGCCATAGACGATTTCAAAAAAATACAAGATTATATGATCGTAGCCAAAGAAGAAGGCGCAACAAGAACTTACGCAAAATTAAAAGATGAATATTTGTCAATAAAGGCTATATTGACGGTTCTTGGTGTCAACCTTACAGACATAGATAAGATGAAAGAGTAATCAAACATTTTAAATCACAGGCCATAATGTCAATAAAAAGGTGCAGAACCGCCCAAAAGCTTTGCACTTTTTTCCTTCAAATGCACATGCATTCATCCCACAGTTAAGCGTTCCTTAGCAAAAACTTTTTTCTAACGCAAAAAGGACTGGAAACCCAATCCTTTTTACATGAAATGTAATCTATCCTTTTCCGTACTCCTATTGTCTCTACAACTTTTATCCCTGCAGCATTCCTTTGCGCGGCATTTCCTATTCCCTCACAATCTTAACCGCTGCAGTGATGCCCTCGCTTAATTCCACGCTACAGTTCAGCTTCCCGCTCATATTGGTCTTCATGCCGCCTACTGCTACTCCATCCACAAATACCTCATAAGCCTTATCATCCTCCAGCTGCACCGTAATCTGCACATCCTTGGCACCTTCTACCTGGAACTCCACGCCCCAGTCCTCCGCCACAAAATGTTTTACAGCTGTGCCGGGAACCGACTCATATACGAACATTCCGTTTCTCTCCAGCTTGGTAATTTCATGGAATGTCTTAATCTTATACAAGTCCCCATTCTGCTCAAAATTGTCTAATTTTGTCTTTTTCTCCAATTTGTAATTTCCAAAGCTTAAGCTTCCGTCTGCCTCTGCACGGATCAATTCTTCAACCACCGGCATCTTTTCAGTCCTCCTAGCGTTCTCATCGTCACTTATCCTCATTTTAATGCTGCTGTTTTCTTTCACCGGGCAGTTACTCTCTCCCGGCTACTATCACAATTATACACAAATCCTAGCCAAATAGCCAGCAGATTTTCTTCCAAAACCCTTTTTATTTTGGGGCAACGCAAACCTTCCGATTACTCCTGGACGGTTACTTGGCAGCAACCGCCCTTTCTTTCTCAGCTAATCTCGTCACAAAACCCAGTTCTTCACCAGACTTCACCACATCCACCTCGTCGCCTTCCTTCACCTCTCCATCCAGAATCTTCTCTGCAAGCTTATCTTCCAACTGATTCTGAATAGCCCTGCGCAGCGGACGGGCTCCGTATTTCTCGTCGTATCCTTTTTCAATCAGGAACTCCTTCCCTTCTTCGGACACATGAAGAGTAATTCCCATCTGCTCCACGGTTCTTTTGTTGATGGCTTTCAACATGATGGATGCAATCTCCTTCATATTCTCCTTATTCAGTGGATGGAACACGATCATCTCATCAATACGGTTTATGAATTCTGGCTTGAACAGCCGCTTAACCTCTTCCATAACCCGTCCCTTCATGAACTGATAGCTTTCCTTCTCATCATTGGCCGACATAAATCCCAGACGTTTGGGAGAAATGATATTCTCCGCCCCTGCATTGGATGTCATGATCAGAATGGTATTTTTGAAGTTGATCTTGCGCCCCTGGGCATCTGTGATATGCCCGTCATCCAGTACTTGCAAAAGAATATTGAACACATCCGGATGGGCCTTCTCGATCTCATCAAACAAAATTACTGAATAGGGATTCCTACGCACCTTTTCACTTAGCTGTCCGCCCTCATCATATCCTACATATCCTGGCGGCGAGCCGATCATCTTGGACACACTGTGCTTCTCCATATACTCCGACATGTCAACCCGGATCAAGGCGTTCTCCGTACCGAACATGGCTTCCGCCAAAGATTTACACAGTTCGGTCTTCCCCACGCCAGTAGGCCCTAAAAACAGGAAGGAGCCAATGGGACGCTTGGGATCTTTAAGCCCTACCCTGCCGCGGCGGATCGCCTTGGCCACCGAAGACACTGCCTCATTTTGTCCTACGACTCTCTCATGAAGGATGGATTCCAACATCTGAAGCCGCTTGGATTCTTCCTCCTCCAGCTTCCGAACCGGGATCTTGGTCCATCCGGAGACCACATCCGCTATCTCATTCTCACCTACAATCAGCTTCCTGGTATACTTTTCCTTCTGCCATCTGTCACGGATCTTGGCAATTCTATCCCGCTTCTTCTCCTGCTTCTTCTTAATGTCCCCGGCTTTCTCATAGGCCTCGGACTTAATGGCCTTTTCTTTCTGTCTCTCCAGCGTCTCAATGTCCTTCTCCAACGCCTTAATCTCTTCCGGCTCCACAAAATTAGTCAGACGCAGCTTGGAAGATGCCTCGTCGATCAAGTCAATGGCTTTATCTGGAAGGAAGCGGTCATTGATATACCGGGCAGACAGCTTTACCGCCGCCTTCAGGGCCTGATCCGTAATAGTCACCTTGTGGTGTTCCTCGTATTTCTCCCGCAGCCCCTTTAAAATCTCATAGGACTCCTCCTCCGAAGGTTCCTC
>JAETTS010000217.1 GCA_021769025.1 Enterocloster bolteae | reverse complement strand
TCTTCGATATTCAGCTTGAATACGATCATGGAATACACATTTCCAATGCGATAGTGCTTAGGAAAGGGCAGAACAGCAAAGGGCTCCGCCTCCTGTCTGTGAAACAAAAGCAGCTCAATCCCTGTAGCCCCGTGAGAATGAACGGTAAAATTCACTCCGCCTGGAATGGCAGTGGCTCCAAGGGTCTCATAAAATCCCGGCCGGACCGCAAACCCGTCCAGATAATCCATGGGAATCAGATGGATGGTCCTGGGAAGGCTTAACTTCTCCAGCTCAATCTTTGATTCCTGTGCCGCCTCCTGGGGCATCTCCTTTTCCTTTTGGCTCATAATTCTTCCTCCATTTTCAATGTATCGGCACGCGCCGCCTGATTCTATCATTTTACCATTCTTTTTGCAGTTTGGGAATACTTTGATCCTTGCTTATTTTCCTAAAATACGATAAACTATGATCTATAAGGAAGGTAATTCTATAGAACATCTTTTGTTAAGAAGTACGAATACTTTATTATGCTTGCGCGTTCCCTTGGAAAGGAGCATGGCTTATGAAAAAGACAGCCACGACAGCACAAAAGATGAAACAGACAGGGCTTATCCTGATCTTGTCTATGATGTATCCGGTTACCGCCTATGGCTCCACTGCCCAGGATATCGCTGTTTCTTCCGGCGGGCTGGTCACGGGAGACCACGGTGCCTTGGTATCCGGAATTACCAATGAAGCGGAATTTGTACCAGCGTTTGAACATGCCGTAACCAATGCCTTGCGAGTCTGTGACGCAGCAGAGATCGTCCACTACCCCTTCCGTTATGAGGAAGGCGGGGTCATCTACCGGATTCCGGCGGACCAGGTGGATTTTTTGTTGGCGCGCCAGGCTTATGTACAGGAATGGCTTGCGCGCACCGTTCCGTCTGTCATACCGGCAGGCACAGATGCCAAATCGGCAATCCGCACCGTATTTGACTATATCATTGCCAACTACTCTTATGACTACGATGCTCCTGAAGATTTTTATTCCATCCACGATTCCCAGGGAGCATATCGGATCATCACCACTGGCCGTGGAATCTGTTCTGGCTATTCTAAGCTTTTCCGAGGCATGGTGGAATACCTTCCTTTTAATGAACAGGGAGTTGTGGATTATGAGGCGGAAGAAGGAGGGCATCTTTCGGTCGCCATTGTAAATTGGACGAAAGGTCATGAAGGCCATGAATGGAATGCCATAAAGGATCCCAAAGATGGCCAGTGGTATCATTATGACCTGTCGGAGACGGTTACGGATCCCGGCGGAGTAAAACGGTTTCGTCTGTCAGATGTGAATATTGTGGGAGACGGGAAACACGGACGGGTTGCAGAACATACCTATGAATATTGAGAAACCGATATGAAAATTTGAATTAAGATACAGATTCTAGATACTGACTTTTGTGTTTTGCCTGATGAATGAACATCCGTCAAAACGCATAACGAGAATCGGCACGCCTTTTGGCGTGCTGATTCTCGTTGTGATAATTCTTATGATAACATCAGGGAGGTGGACAGCCTCTATCCCACCTCGCCTTTTTATCTTCTGTTTTTTGGGCCTCCCCGCCGTTTTTCCATAAGCTTTTCAAAGGCTTCTTCACTGTAACCGATGTCCTTAAGCCTCTGGCGGCGACGCTCTCTTCGTCTGGCAGCCGCTTCTCTTTCCTTTTTCTTTTTGATCAAAATCGCCGATACTCCGGCGGCAAGGAGGGCCGCAACAGCAATTCCAATGAGGATCCATTTTCCTGCACCCCCCAGGCTAAAACTTAAATTCTCCAGCAGTCCTTTTCGTTTTTCTGGTGCAGTAGGATCTGCTAAAGTGTCCACATCCGGCTGGGATGGCATCTCCACCTCCAACTCTCCTGGCTGGCTGTTTCCTTCCTCTGCCTCCCTGCTTGCCCTCTCCGCCTCTGCCAGGGCCGCTTCCCTCACGCTTTTCTGATACACGTAAGCAGACCCTACTTTTCTATCGTTGTAGGTGTACAAAAGTACTGCGACGGCACCTGCCGGAGCATCTGCCGGCAGATTGGCATCCAGAATCCGGCCGGCATCCGTAAACTGCCCCCCGGCCGGCAAGGTCATTACTGCATTTTCCTCAATAACTAAATCCGACACTTCATAGGAGGTTCCATTGATCTCCACCTGCTCCACATCCTTTAACAGTGGATCATGGTCTGCAATTGGAAGATTGGTAAAGGAACGAAACCCAAAGTTTAGAAGGTTTTTTCCATCAATATAGTATTGAGGCTGGCTGCCTTTCAGTATAACACAGACCAACCTCCGTCCGTTCCTCTCTGCATAGGTAACCAGGGTATTCCCAGCCAGAGAGGTGTAGCCGATCTTTCCAGCTGTCGCTCCCTCACAGTAAAATGTGCTGTCCCCGGGATCCGCCATCAAGATCTTGTGTTCCATCCGGAATGTTACGCCTTCCGGGTTTTTAATGGTAGCTGGAATGGTATGGGATTTAGAAGAGGCAATCTCAAGAACCGTTTCATTTTTAAAGGCCTCTATGGAAATCAGGGCCATGTCATAGGCGCTCACCTTCTGGCTGTCATCGTTTAAACCAGATGGATTGGCAAAATGGGTACCATCCTGGCAACCTAAGGAAGCCACCTTTTCATTCATCATATCTGCAAATGCTTCCCGGCTGCCAGCCACATGTTCTGCCAATGCATTGGCCGCCTGGTTGCTGGATTGAAGCATCAATAAATAGAGGCAGTCTTCCACGGAAAGACGATCTCCCTCCTCTATGGACATCTTGTTGCCGCTGCCTGCCTCCACGTTATAGACAGCATCATGGGAAAACTCCACCATCTCATCCATGGAAGCATGCTCTGCTACCACCAAGGCAGTCAAAAGCTTGGTGATGCTGGCCGGCGGGGAGGTGACATGAATCTGCTGGCCAAACAGCACCGCTTTGGAATCCACATCCATCACAATTCCAAAATCCGCCATCACACCGGTATCAGAAGGCCATTCTGGCGCTCCATAAGTGCAGAATGCCCCCAGCCCCAGCGTCATAGCGCCAGTTAAGGCAAATGCTGTGATTTTGCCAATGAACTCTTGCAGCTTCATCCTCTCTTTCTCCGTTCTTTTTCCATTTTTCTAAATCAGTGATCACCTAAGCGGTTCTTATCCCCTTGTGCTGCCAACTGCTTCAACTGCTGCTTTCCTAAAAGCGGCCTAACTGCTTTAGTTGCTGCTTTCCTGGGAGCGGCCCAACTGCTTTAGTTGCTGCTTTCCTGGGCGGCTGCCAGCTGCTTCAATTCCTTCAGCACTCCCGTGACGATTGCCGTTGCCAACACAAAGGTCAGCATATCCGCAGCCGGTTGAGCCAGCTGAAGGCCGAAGATGCCGAAAACATTCGGGAATACAAGAAGTGCCGGAATCAAAAACAGTCCTTGCCTTCCCATGGCAACCACCGATGCCCGGAACCCGTAACCAATGGATTGAGTCAGCATATTCACCATAATCACCCAGGCCTGGAAAGGCATTGTCAAAACCTGCAGCTTAAGGGCCAGGGTTCCAATACGGATAACCTCCGGATCTCCCTTCCTGAACGCCGTAACAATGGGTTCGCTGAACAGAAAGGCAACCACTCCAAACACGGTTAACATAATCACCGCAACCTTTACACAGAACCAGTAAGCCTTAAGCACTCTGTCATACCGCTCTGCCCCAAAGTTAAATCCGCACACCGGCTGAAATCCCTGACCAAATCCGATCAGGCTGGAATTCACAAACATCATAAAACGGGACACGATGGACATGGCTGCAATAGCCGCATCTCCATAAGGGCCTGCGGCATAATTCAGAACCACAACCGCAATGCTTGCCAATCCCTGGCGACAAAATGACGGCAGTCCTGCATGGAGGATCTCTCCATACATGGAAAGAGTAGGTGTAAAATTGGCAAGCCGGATCCGGATACACCCTTTTTGTACATTACTTTGATAAAGGAGAATCAAAAAACTGATGATCTGGCTTACCATGGTGGCAATAGCCGCTCCTGAGATTCCCATGTGAAATCCGAAGATCAGAATGGGATCCAGAATCATGTTAAGAACGCCTCCTGTAGTGATTCCCACCATAGCGAACACTGCATTCCCCTGGGCACGCAAGATATTGTTCATGACAAAGGAAGTCATCATAAAGGGGGCTGCAAGAAGAATGTATCTGGCATAATCCTGGGCAAATGGCGCTATGGTATCTGTAGCTCCCAGAAAATACACCAGCTGCCTGGAAAACAAGGTTCCAAACACTGCAATCAAAATTCCGATAGCCCCGGCGGTATAGAAGGCAGTAGCCGCCGCCTGCCCGGAAGCCTGGTCATCCTGTCTCCCCAAAGACCGGGAAATATAGTTGCCGCTTCCCATACCAAGCGTAAAACCAATGGCTTGAATCATAGCCATGGCAGAGAACATAACCCCAACTGCTCCTGATGCACTGGTTCCAATCTGGCTTACGAAAAAGGTGTCAGCCATATTGTAGATGGAGGTCACAAGCATACTGATGATCGTAGGAACCGCCAGACGGGGAATCAATTTCTCCACTGGTGTCTCTGTCATCTGCTTTCGTTTTTCTTCCTTTGACATAGCTGCCACTCTCCCCATCTTCCGTATCTTCTCCTTTTCTTCCTCTGTGTTGCAGGTATTGTCTGAACGCCCCCTTACTGCAGGACCGCACATTTACTGCACTGACTGCACGATGCGCCAGAATCCCTGCTCTTGTCTCCTTGTTCTTGTCTCCTTGCTTTTGTTATCCTGTGTACATCCACCGAAGGTTCACCAGAATCCCCTTCCCTTTGTTGTGGTACCGGAAATACAGCATGTAAAAATTACTGTATGATCCTCCGAACCGCCAATATGGTCCGATATGCCGCATTTCCCACTTTTATTCCTGTAGTCGGCGAACTGGCATGGACGATCTGGCCGTTTCCGATATAGATTCCCACATGTCCTGCATAACAGATAATGTCTCCCGGCTGGGCATCTGCATACTCTACCCCTACCCCCGCCGAACGCTGTTCCGTGGAGGTACGTGGCAGAGAAACGCCAAAGTTTTTATATACGCTTTGGACAAACCCAGAGCAATCCGCCCC
>JAETTS010000216.1 GCA_021769025.1 Enterocloster bolteae | reverse complement strand
AGAGCTGCCCTTACCACGCCATAGTCTATATCCCCGTGCCCTGTGAGGAGGCCTGCCCAGTAAACGCAATCTCCAAGGACGAGCACGGCATCGAGCATATCGACGAGTCGAAATGCCCCTTGAAGCAATCCGAAACACAGGGGAGCTGCAACTAAAACGAAGAAGAAAATCCCGGATTCTTACTTTTTTATTCGGAGTGGAAGGAGGATTGGCTGGAAATGCGCTGAAGGCCCAGAAGAAAGCATTGCGGACAGCATCCCTGTCTTTGATCTGTTCGTCCATGGCATTCACGATAATGCAGTGCTTTTTTGCGACTTCAGAAATCAGTACAAGAGAAACGTATTTTGAACGGTATCAGGATGCATGGGATATTATGGTTACCGTCAGGAATGTCCAGGTGGACGAATTCACAGAAACAGAAGCCATACAAGAGCTTGCCGGGGTGGAGAGTGCCGTCGTATATCAGAAAGCATACGCAAAAAGAATCATCCAAGAGGAAGAAATCAGTGAAGAGATGAAGGCGTTTGGAGGTTTTTTCCATGCATCAGAGAGGGATGTTACCAGGGTTCAGGAAGGATGGATGGTAAATGCTCCCATTATCATATTGGATGATGCCAGTTTTTTGGCCTATTGTGAGCAGATCGGCATTGCGCCACAGCTTGACGGAGCGGTGGTGAGAAACCAGATTCGGGACGTGACCAATCCTGATTTCAGGCATCCAAAGTTTATGCCCTATATAAAACCAGGCATCGGGGAAAGCGCCACAAGTGTTCTAAGACAGTCAGGCAAAGAAGAGACGACTGCCGAGATTCCAGTTCTATCCTATACAGAGGAGGTTCCCGTCTTGAGGGAGGAGTATGCAACCCTTGACTATTATGAGTTGGTGCATGTGGTTCCCGTATCTTTATGGAAAGAGATCAAAGGGCAAATTGGGGGAATGGAAGAAACGCTTTTTATCCGTATTCTTTGCAGAGATCATGTGACACAGGAAAAACTGGATACTTTGCAAAATCAGGTAGCTCAGATAATTGGCCAGACATATGTGCTGGAAAGTGAAAACCGGATGCAGGAGTATGAGATAAACCGAAAGCAGATACAGGGAATGAGAGTGATATTTGGCGGCTTTTGCGTGCTCCTTGCCCTGATTGGAATCGGAGATGTATTTTCCAATACCCTGGGGTTTGTGCGCCAGAGGAAACGGGAATTTGCAAGGTATCTGTCAGTGGGGCTGACGCCTGGGCAAATAAAGAAGATGTTCTGTATTGAGGCGTTGTTTTTGGCGATCCGCCCGATTTTGATTACCCTTCCTCTGTCTGTTCTTGCAGTAGGATATATGTTAAAAATCAGTTATCTGAGAGTAGGAGAATTCCTGGCAGAAGCACCAGGGTGTTCGATTGCTTTGTTTGCGCTGTCTATCATAGGTTTCGTGGCCCTGGCGTATGCCATTGCCTGGCGAAGTATGCGCAAGATCGACCTTGCGGAGGTTCTGAAAGATGATACGATGATGTAGCATGTTGCTATGCAGGCGGTTTCATACACTTGCCAGCTATAAAAAACCATAGAAAACGCCCTCAGAAAACTGTGACAGAGGAAGAATAGTATGGTATAATTGAGATGATACCAGCGCCGGTTCGCGTCCGACCAGAGGGAGGAACATACATGAAATACTGCAATCCGATTATCAAAGGTTTTCACCCGGATCCCAGCATCTGCAGAGTGGGAGAGGATTATTATCTTGTCAACAGTTCTTTTGAATATTTTCCAGGTATCCCAATCTATCACAGCCGCGACCTTGTGAACTGGAGACAGATTGGGAACTGTATCAGCCGGTCAGGGCAGCTTTCCCTGAAGCAGGCCGGCAATTCCGGTGGGATCTGGGCCCCTACAATTCGGTATGACAGGGGATGGTTCTATGTGACAGCTACGCTGGAGAAGCAGGGAAATTTTATTGTGTCTGCGGCCGATCCGACAGGAGCATGGTCAGACCCTGTATGGGTGCCAGTGGGGGGAATCGACCCCTCTCTGTACTTTGAAGGCAAAACGGCATACTTTTGCACCAACCAGAGCACTTGTCCAGGAAGAGAAGAGATCACGTTAGAAGAGATCGATATAACGGACGGAAGTCTTAAGACACCAGTGACGCCTATATGGCAGGGCACCGGAGGAGGACACCTGGAAAGCCCTCATATCTATCACAAAGACGAATGGTATTATCTGATGGCTGCAGAGGGTGGCACCTTTTTCTGCCATATGGTGACAATCGCACGAGGCAAGTCGATCTGGGGGCCTTATGAAAGCTATGAGGGCAATCCGATCCTGACCAATCGTCATGACACTGTTAAGGAAGTTCAATGTTCTGGGCATGGTGATCTGATTGAGGATCACAGAGGAAATTGGTGGATGGTTCACCTGGCGATCCGGCCAGCCAGAAGGACTATGAGTCATTTAGGGCGAGAGACATTCTTAACCCCTGTAACATGGAATGATGGGTGGCCGTCTGTTGGGGAAAACAACCTGGAGACCATAGAGAGGGAAGGGCCACTCTGGGAGAAACAGACGGCGAGGGAAGTCTGGCATACCGATTTTTGTAAGGAAAAGTGGGAGTTGCCGTGGCTGTTTGTGAGAGAGCGAAAGGATGCACTCTTTAAACGTGGAAATGGTGTGTTAGAGCTGTATCCATCTGTGCCGTCTTCAGAATTCCATCTGGGAGACGGATTTGCGGCTGTGAGACAGCCAGATTTCGACTGTAGGATTGAGACTGAGTTTTGGTTTGACCCGGAACAGCTGGGAGATGAAGCTGGCTTGGCATTCTATCTGGAATCCGGCATTCACTATCGCTTTGGGAAGAAAAAGACAAACCAGGGGAATTTCCTGGTTCTGGAGAAAACGGTTGAAGACTTTCAGCAGACTGCCTGTGCCATACCGCTGGAGGATGGAAAGCTTCGTCTGAAGGCGGAATGCAGCAAAGAACAATATCGTTTTTACTATGCATTGGAACGTGACGAGTTTACCTTGGCTGCTGTGGCATCCACTCGGTTTTTATCCTGTGAGGTAGCCGGAAAATGCTTTACGGGGACAGTAGCAGGAATCTATGCAAGGGCAGAAAAGCAGACGGGTGCATATGCACAATTTCAATATGTTACAGTCTCATAAAGGTTGGTTACATCATTGATTCTACATGGAAAGGAAACACCAGACATGAAAATATTAGTGATTAACAGCGGCAGCTCCTCGCTGAAATTCCAGGTGATTGATTCGGATTCCGAACAGGTCTTGGTGAAAGGCGTATGTGAACGAATAGGTATTGACGGAAGATTCACTTATAAAACCAACACCGGGGTTTCGCTGAAAGAAAACGTTGAAATGGAGAACCATACCCAGGCAGTTCACACGCTTTTGGATACACTGGTTGATTCAGAGAAAGGAATCATCAAGGATTTTTCCCAGATAGATGTCATTGGCCATCGCCTGGTCCACGGAGGAGAAAAATTTACCGGTTCTGTGGTGATTACAGATGCGGTGATTGATGCGATGACAGAGTGCAATGATCTGGCACCGCTTCACAATCCCGCCAATCTGATCGGTGTAGATGCCTGCCGGAAGTTGATGCCGGATACCCTGATGGTAGGTGTGTTTGATACGGCGTTCAATCAGACCATGGAGCCAAAGGCATTTTTATACGGCCTTCCTTATCAATACTATGAGAAATATAAGATCCGTCGTTATGGATTTCACGGAATCAGCCATAAATATGTTTCCCAGCGTGCCGCCCAGTTTATGAATCAGGATCCCAGGCATGTAAAGACGATTGTGTGCCACCTGGGAAATGGGGCTAGCATCTGTGCGGTAAAATTCGGGAAAGTAATTGACAATTCTATGGGGTTTACACCACTGGAAGGGTTGGTGATGGGAACCCGCTGTGGCGATGTGGATCCCGGAGCCCTGGAGTTTCTGGCCAAGAAGGAGAATCTGGATTTCTCTCAGATCATGAAGATCCTGAATCAGGAATCTGGTGTCTTGGGTATCTCCAAGAATCTCTCCAGCGATTTCAGGGAATTGAAGGATGCGGAGATTAAGTATAATGATAAGGCATCTCTGGCCCGTGAGATATTTGCCTACAAAGTGGCAAAGTATGTGGGAAGCTATGCAGCGGCCATGAACGGTGTAGACAACATTGTATTCACTGCCGGAGTGGGGGAGAATGATTCCGACATCCGGGAAGAAATCTGCAGTTATCTGGAGTTTTTGGGGATCACCATCGATGAGTTAAAAAATCGGGAGCAGGCGGAGGCTGTGAGAATCTCCTCCGGAGGCTCCAAGGTGAATGTGCTGGTGATTCGTACCAATGAAGAACTGGAGATTGCCAGAGAGGCAGCAGCAGTCGCCAGGGAAATCCAGGAGAAAGGGTGCCCTGCAGAATCGGTATGACCGTTGAGGATGGTGTGCGAACACACGAATTGCAGTCAGTTCCAGGGATAGCAAAGAGCTCCATAAGGCCTATGGCTCTGCCTCTGCCTGCAGGATCAGGGAAGAGGCATACCCGGCGCATTTTCCCAGAATCGTGATGACCTGCTCCAGATCCTGGCCCCGGTTTTCCTGAAATGCATAGTAACTGCCGTAGATGGCGTAACTCAGCCCAATATTTTTCTCAAGATTATCCCGGTATTCAGGGTGTTCCCTGAATACCAGTTCTTTTAGACCCTTCTCTACTTTGGAGATGAACTGGCTGCTGCGGTTGCCGGAAAAAAGCGTGCGGATCATATTGTCCTGGGAAAGATAGGACAAGAAAAGAGTGCGTGAGAATTCCTCCGCGTTTTCAAAAATCAGGCCCGGACGATCTAGGGCCTGGATCACAGACATCACAACCTCTGTCTCTAGGGAATCCGACAGACTGTAAATGTCAGAATAGTGAGAATAGAATGTAGATTTGTTGATCATAGCTGTCTCACACAGCTCCTTGATGGTGATTTTCTCAATCGGTTTTTTTGACCGTAAGGCAA
This sequence comes from Enterocloster bolteae, assembly GCA_021769025.1. Next base: position 133 of record JAETTS010000216.1, on the reverse strand, counting down.
TAAAGGCATTGATAATACTCTTCTGAGTCTTTTCTACTCTTAAATCCATAGATACAAGTTCCTCCACACTTTAAAGAAAACGTTGGTTATCCCACTCTTTTTCAATTTTGCTGCTGGTATTCTCTAAGCAGTT
>JAETTS010000215.1 GCA_021769025.1 Enterocloster bolteae | reverse complement strand
CTCACAGAATAGTTGGAGCGCAGCAACCAATACCACTTTTCAAATGTGTATGAAATGCTGCGCCCTGAATCAAGTGCGCAGCTTTATTTAAAGGAACCGAAAAAATGGCTTTATGACCTCGTAAATACTCTGATTCAGTTACATGAAGCAGAAAAGGATTTCTTACGGGAATTAAACGTACTTTATTTTGCAAAACCAGAAGTTAAGGCGATAAAAGATTCACAGTCGGAAAAAGTGCAGATGGCAACATATGAATATATCAGGCTGTATCAAAGCGAGCTGCCGTATGAAGATTTAGAGGCTGTATCCGTTGTAATAGTAGATTTCATTACAGCACTTGTTGATCGGATTATTTTTAAAGAAGCAAGATTAGAAAAGGAAAGGTTATTAAATGCGGGGATAGAAGCCTTATATCGGATTATCTCCAAATGATTCAGGCCGCTTTTACGGCTGCCCTGCAGTTTGTGGGTCACATTCTCACCCGCAGTCCGGAAAGGGCTCCGGATAATTCACCCGGAACCCTCTTAGGCATAAACATGAATTCACTCTTATTACCAATTGCCGTAAATCCTACTATAATATATTTATGGGCAAAGCACACGGCCGCCTTATTTTATGGATATTCATACCCGTCTTCCCACATACAGCAGCCGCCCTTATTTTCAGCCTTGGCACGATACAGGGCCTGGTCCGCATACTCCAGTATGGCCGGCAGAGGTTTCCTGGTGTCCCAAATGACGACACCGGCGGAACAACAGGCCCGGACATTGTCGGCAAAGGGATACTCACAGATGCTCCTGCATATGTCCTCCCCTTTTTTGACAGCGCTTTCCCCTGATTTCATCTGTTTCATAATAACCACGAATTCGTCACCGCCAAACCTGGAAAGTATATCGCTTTCCCTTGTCTGTTCCCTCAGCAGTTCTGCAAAAGCCGATATGGTCTGGTCTCCCCTCATATGGCCAAATGTATCATTGATGTGTTTTAAGTTATCCAAATCAAAGAGATACACAGCCAACGGCATGTCTTTCCCGTCCAGAGCATCCGCGGCAGCCTCCAGGCCTCTGCGGTTTAACAGTCCGGTCAGATAATCCTGACAGGCTTCCCCCTCAAGCATGCGCTCCCGTTCCCTGGAGGCCGCCGACCTCATGGCCCTCACGGCACGCCTTTCCAGGACGGCTGCAGTGTGCGGCTTGCGCAGGAATTCATCTGCCTCCATATCCAAAGCCTGTTCCTCCTGGCTTCCGTCCCATGAAGTGGCTATGACAGGTATATTCCATACTGCCCGTTCCCTCCGAAGCATTTCCAATATCTGAAATCCATCCGGTTCTGACAGGGTAAGGCTGATGATAGCTGCCCCAATCTTATTCTCATAGCTGGCAATGCAGGCAAGGGCCTTCTCTCCGTCCGATGCCTCCACAATCTGATACCGGGACTCAAATATCCTGCGCACCTGCCTGCAATAGGCATCATCCTCGTCCGCAATCAGAAGTACAGGCCGCTGTTTTCCGTGAAAAGAAACATCCTCCATAGACGATTCCATGGCAGCCTCCTCCGGCTGTTCCCTTATCAGCTTCTCAAACTCCCCGCAGGGCATGGGTTTGGCAAAATAATATCCCTGAACATAATCACAGCCGATTTCCCTCAGCTGTTCAAACTGCTCCCTGGTCTCCACGCCTTCCGCCACCACACTCAGATCCATCCAACGGGCAAGACCCATGGTAAAACGAAGGATTCCCTGGCTGGCCTGCTTTTCCGTTTCATTCTGGATAAACTTCATATCCAGCTTCAGAATGTCAATGGGCATCTTATTGAGCATGTTCAGGGAGGAATAACCGCTGCCGAAATCGTCCATCTCTATGATAAAGCCCAATTCCCGCAGCCGCCCCGCCACCTCAATGATCTGAGACGGGTTTTCCGTATACGCGCTTTCTGTTATTTCCAGATGGAGCCGGGATGGGGGAAGCCCGTATTTTTGGACTGTCTCTGTCAAAATTTCAGGAAGATCCACGTTATAAATATCCGCCCTGGACACATTGACGGAAACAGGTATACATGGATACCCCATTTGCTCCCACCTTTGCAGGATGGCGCATGTCTGGTCCCACACATACTGGTCCAGCTGGGTGATGAAACCATTCTGTTCAAAAAGAGGAATGAACTGTCCCGGCGACTGAAGGCCCCATTCAGGATGATTCCACCGTATCAGGGATTCCGCCCCAGAAAGCCGTTCCTCCTTTACGCTGTATTTGGGTTGGAGATAAATTTCAAACTGCCCCTCTCTCAGTGCAGATTCCATGCATTCCGTTATAGCCTGGTCCCGCAGCAGCCTGCTGCGCAGCCGGTCATCATATATGGCAAAATATTTTCCGTACTGCCCCTTGATGCCACAGGCAGCCAGAAGAGCCCTGTCGCACATCTGGTCCACCGGAATAGTGCGGTCCTCAATGGAATAAATGCCCCATTTCACCAGCACATTTTTTGCATTGGGAAGGGCATTGACCCGTGCCGTTGCCTCCATGAACATCTCATCGGTATACTTACACCTGCGCTCCATCAGTATGGCAAACTGGTCTCCGTTAAAATGGCCGCATATCCCCTTGTCCCCTACCTGGGACTGGTAAAAATCAGCCACCTCCCGCAGCAGCCTGTCTCCCGCCGGAAGACCGAATACATCATTGACTAATTTAAAATTCTCAATATCAGAACAAATGATATCGTATTCCCGTTCCGGATGCCGGGCCAGTTCCTCCTTCACCTTCTGGAAGAAAAATTCCTTACTGTAAAGCCCGGTCAGCCGGTCATATTTTAACTGGTTGACCATGGCTGCATTTTCACGCAGATTAATGATGCTTGCCACTCTGTGCAGGATGATTTGTGGCTTGTAGGGTTTAGCAACAAAATCCGAAGCACCGTGGGAAAGGGCAGCCACCTCGTCCGATTCGCTGTCGCTCTGGGTGGTTACGATAACCGGAATAGAAGAAAACACAGGGTCTTTTTTCACAATGGAAAGAAAGGTATATCCATCCATAACAGGCATGGTTATGTCCAGCAGAATCAGTGAAATCACATCCCCGCGCTCCTTTAGGACGGACAGGGCCTCCAGACCGTTTTCAGCCTCCACGACCTGATAGTCCGCAGAAAGTATCTCTCCCAGCAGCATACGGTTAATTTCATTATCTTCCACAATCAGAATTTGTTTTTGTGATATCATGTCCTAATCCCCTTTTATCTGTATACGCAGTATCTGGACCGGCCGGCCTTCTTTGCCTGGTAAAGGGCCTGGTCACTGCGCTGGAGAAGCGCATCAATGTCCACCATGGAATCGCTGCTCTGAGCGATTCCCACGCTGGCTGACAAAGAAACGGTCTGTTCCGCTGCCAGAAACGCTGTCCTCATTTCTTTCAAAAAGGCCTCTGCCTCCTGCTCCATCTGGTCCATGCTGCACTTTCCCAGACGGACCACCAGGAATTCGTCCCCGCCCAGCCGGGCCACGAAGTCGTCCCGGAACAATCGTCTGAGTACATCCGCCGTATGCACCAGCACGGCATCTCCCACCTTATGGCCATATGTGTCATTGACTTCCTTAAACCGGTCCAGGTCAATGTACATCAGGCTGACCGTCCTGCCGCCACGGTTGTTATGTATGTACTGGTAAAAACATCTGCGGTTATAAAGTCCTGTAAGAAAATCTGTATTAGAGCTGTGGCGGATTTGTTTCTCCAGATCCCGCTCCACTGTCACATCCCTGAAAATGCAAAGCTTACCGGCCACATGATTGAATACATCATAGACGGAATTTTCGTGAATCTCCAGCATCTTACCTGACCCATCCCTCCGGGATACACGCGCTTCCATGTATCCTTCGCTGTTAATGGTGCGCTGTTCCTCAAAGGCCCCTGTTATCCACGCATCATAGTCCTGCCCGATTACTGCTTCTTTGGGAAGCTTAAAATACTCCTCAAATTTTCTGTTGGCATTAAGTATCTTCCCGTTGTTATCCCACAAAAGGATGGCATAGGGCATACTCTGCAGCAAAATTTCTATCTCAGCGCTCATGTTTACCAGGTCCGTCACATCATGGCCGATACCCACAGTTCCAAGAACCGTGACACCGTCCCTGTCCACTATAGGGGACTTATAGGTGCGCAGCTGGCGCATGCCGTGGGATGCCTTGACAGACTCCGTAAACTGCAGGGTACGCCGCTCCTTTATAACCGCATCCTCCGACTCCCGGCATGAGGCCTCCCCATTTTCATAATCATCCGGGGATACCCCCCATATATAGCAGTGGTTCCGCCCCGTCACATCCTCCCTGGTCTTTCCCACCACAGAGCAGAACGCCTTATTCACCTTGACGTGAATCCCGTCCAGTGTCTTAAACCAGAGCATGTCCGGTATACTGTCTATGGCCGTATCCAGGTAGGTCCGGGTCATGTAATAATCGTAGCCCAGCTTAATCTGTTCCATCATGCGTTTCAGGCGTACCTTAATATAATCCCTGACAAGGGGCGTCTCCCAAAACTCATCCGCAGCCCCAAATTCTTCCGGAGGCAGCGCGCCTATGCACTGGCGGCTGCCGCAGAATATGAGCGAGGCTTCCGCTGCACACTGGGAGCGCAGCTTAGAGGGCGGCACAGAGTCGTCCAGATTCCATATGAGAAGCCTGCTCTCCCTCATAATTTCCTGATTTGCCTCAGGCGCCACTGTGATTTCATGTGTAAAATGCTCCAATGGTTCGAGAGAACGGACCAGCTCAGAGAGCATGGTATCCTTGCTGAAAATCGCTATCTTCATCCTGCATCGGTACATATGATTTCCTCCCCGCGGAACATCAGCTTTTACCAAATGTATATTATTTAATTGTAGCATAAGCAAAATCTTTAATCAACCATATTTACCACATAGCGGGGCAATTGAAAGGCACGCCATCCCTTCCATCCAAATGACATTCAATTTCCCTATATATATTTTCAATCTCAAATCAAAACTCATTCAGAATATCAATTGGACTATTTTTTCTCAGCTATTTATACTCAAATAGGTATAAAAGCGAAAAAACAAGGGAGTTTATATGTTTAGTTTAGGGATTGATTCAGGCTCAACCATGACCAAAGGGGTCCTGTTCGACGGAAG
>JAETTS010000214.1 GCA_021769025.1 Enterocloster bolteae | reverse complement strand
TTTTTCTGGGGCTTGTCATCAAGTTTATGGGGACAATCATGGATCTGTTCCTGCCCTGGATCCTGGCCTATATGATTGATGTGGTCATACCAGGAAAAAACAAGGAACAGCTGGCAGTCTGGGGATTGATCATGTTGGGATGCTCCTTTCTTGCCCTGGCAGGCAATGTAAGTGCCAACCGAAGGGCAGCCAAGGTATCCGGAGAGATTGTGGAGACTCTGCGTCATGACCTGTTTGAGAAGATCATGTATTTTTCCGGATCTAAGATAGATTACTGGACAAAGTCAGCGCTGATTTCCAGGCTGACAAGTGATTCTTACAATGTGCACAACATGTTGAGCCGGATTCAGAGGCTGGGGGTACGGGCTCCCATCCTTCTTCTGGGAGGCATTGTGATGACCCTGAATCTGGATTTTGTCATGGCATCTGTGCTTTTGTGCCTGCTGCCGGTTCTGGGGGTGCTTATGTGGTATGTGACAACAAAAGGCATGCCGTTATACACAAAGACTCAGGAAGCCCTGGACGGATTCATCCGTCTGGTAAGAGAAGATATCGCCGGCATCCGGGTGATAAAAGCCCTTTCCAAGACAGACTATGAGGAGAAGCGGTTTGACTATTGGAACCGTCAGCTGGTGGAGCGGGAACAGAAGGCAGGAATGGTCATGGCAGTGCTGAACCCTGCTATGAACCTGATCCTGAACCTGGGACTGGTATCCGTTATCCTTATCGGTGCATACAGAGTGCATACAGGAACCGGTGAAGTAGGGACAATTCTTGCTTTTTTAACATATTTTACAATTATTTTGACAGCCATGCTTTCCATCTCCAAGATGTTTACTATCTATTCTAAGGGACAGGCATCGGCGGAGAGAATCACGCAGATTCTTTTGTCAGAGGATGAGCGGCAGCTGGAAAGCCGGAGGATAGCGGACTGGGCCAGGGAAGAAAAAGAGTTGGCATCTGGAAGAGGGGCGGAGAGGGAAGAAAAATTGCTGGCACTTGGAAAAGAAACGGGAAGGGTAGAAAAACCGTTATTATCCGGAGAGGAATGTGCGCCAGAAAAACAGGGCTTGGGGCAGGATTTCTCAAAGGAATATGTCTCCGCCCGAAACGTTACCTTCTCCTACAACCCAGGAAAGCCAGTTCTGAAAGACATTTCCTTCTGTCTGAAAAAAGGAGAGACCTTGGGGATCATCGGAGAAACCGGATCCGGCAAATCTACTATTGTTTCTCTGCTCCTTGGCTTCTATACACCGGATTCCGGCAGGATCTTTTTGGGAGGAACGGATATAAGATCCCAGACGTTGGGACAGTTAAGAGAGAGAATCGGCGTAGTCTTTCAGAATGATACCCTGTTCGAAGGTACCATCTACGACAATATTAACCTGGGACGGGGCCTTGATAAGGCCCGGATAGACAAAGCTGTCAGAGTGGCTCAGGCGGAAGCGTTTGTAGGGGAAAAGGGAGGGCAGAGCCAGGGGATGCTAAGCATTAAAGGGGCCAACTTAAGCGGTGGACAGAAGCAGAGGATCCTTATCGCCAGGGCCCTTGCCGCAGAGCCGGATATCTTGATTTTGGACGACTCTTCCAGCGCTCTGGACTACGAGACCGATATGAGGCTCCGGACGGCTATCCGGGAAGAATACGGGGCAGTTACCTGTATTCTCATTGCCCAGAGAATCACCTCTGTCTGCTATGCCGACCATATTCTGGTTTTGGAGGAAGGACGTATGCTGGGATATGGAACCCATGAGGAATTGATGAAAACCTGCAAAAGTTATCAGGAACTTTACCAGATGCAGACCGGGCTGGAAGATGTGGAAACAATGGAAACAGAACCTGCTTGTATTTGGGAGGGGAAAGGAGGATGTGGTGAGACAGAACCATAGGCAGGAAAAGCCTGCAGACAAAAAAAGGACGCTTCTGCGGCTGGGAGCCTATCTTCTGCGGCACTGGCCAGTTCTTTTCCTGGCGGTTTCCATGAGTCTTATGGGGAATCTGCTGGCGCGTACAGGGCCGTTACTGTCTGGCAAAGCAGTAGATGCTATACAGCCACAATCTGGCTTGGTAGATTTTCCCAGAGTCTTTTACTATGCCAGATGGATGGTGGTATGCTATATTGTCTCTGCCTTCCTGGCCTATTTTCTTCAGGTTATGATGATAAGCCTAAGCAGGAAGGTGGTCTGCCAGATGAGAACCGATGTATTTTCCCATCTGCTGAAACTGCCTGCCGGATATTTTGATACCAGGCAAACTGGAGATATCTTAAGCAGGATCTCCTATGATATTGACACTATAAGCGCCTCTCTGTCCAATGATGTTGTTCAGCTGATGACCACGATTGTAACGGTCACCGGCTCATTCTGTATGATGCTTTTGGTCTCAAGACAGTTGGTGTTGGTATTTTTCTTTACGGTGCCTCTGTCCTTTTGTATCACCCGGTTCATTGTATCCAGAACCAGGCCGTTGTTTGCCAAGCGTTCCCAGGCCCTTGGAAGGTTAAATGGCTATGCAGAAGAGCAGGTAACCGGACAGAAGACCTTGAAGGCTTACCATCAGGAGAAAAACCAGCAGGATCAGTTTGACCGGTTTAATCATGACGGGGTAGAGCAGTATTACCGCTCGGAATATTATTCCAGCTGTACAGGCCCTCTGGTAAACTTTGTCAACAACCTTTCCCTCACTCTGATCAGCGTGGCAGGAGCCTTCCTGTTTATGATTGGAAGGATGACAGTGGGGCAGATCTCCTCCTTTGTGTTGTACTCCAGAAAGTTTTCCGGTCCCATCAATGAGGCTGCCAATATTTTAAGCGAGCTTCAGTCAGCCCTGGCTGCGGCAGAGCGGATCTTTTCCATCCTGGACGAAGAGATAGAGAAAGGGGATCCACCGGAAGCGAAGACCCTATCCAAGGCCAGAGGGGATGTGGAACTAAAGAATGTGGACTTTAGCTATGAGCCAGGAAAGAGGATTCTTCACAATCTGTCCCTCCAGGCAAAGCCAGGAAGCCAGGTGGCCATCGTAGGCCCTACTGGTGCGGGCAAGACTACCTTGATCAACCTTTTAATGCGGTTCTACGATGTGGATTCCGGCCAGATATTGGTAGACAAAAGACAGGCAGAGAATTGGACCAGGGACAGTTTAAGAAAGGCATATGCCATGGTACTCCAGGATACCTGGCTGTTTACCGGTACAGTCTATGAGAATCTGGCTTACGGAAACCCGCAGATCACCCGACAGATGGTGGAGGAGGCCGCTAAGGCAGCAAAAATCCATTGGTTTATTCAGCAGCTTCCTGACGGATATGATACTATACTCAGTGAGGAGGGAACTAGCCTGTCCAAGGGGCAAAAGCAGCTCTTAACCATCACCAGGGCCATGCTTTTAGATGCCGCGATGCTGATCCTGGATGAAGCCACCTCCAACGTAGATACAAGAACAGAGCGGCAGATCCAGAAGGCTATGGGGAGGCTGATGGAGAAGAAGACCTGCTTTGTCATTGCCCACAGGCTTTCCACCATTCGGAATGCAGACCTGATTCTGGTGGTGAATCATGGAGAGGTGGTGGAGCAGGGAACCCATAGCCAGCTGATGAGGCAGGATGGATTCTACCGGAAGATGTATGAGGCGCAGTTTCAGTAAGACGACAGAGTCAGAATCATTTTCCGGGATAAATAGAAAAAGCAGAAACGGATTTGGCAAACGATTCACAAAACAATATGCTCTGGAAAGGAATGAGAAAAATGTTTGAAAAGGCATGGGAAGAATTTTGCAGAGTTACAGATGGTAAGGGAGTTAAAAATATTCTGTTGAGCCGAAACGGCGATATCATTGGGCAGAACCATCAAGATGATGACTGTCTGCGAAATGCGTACTCTGTGACGAAAAGTTTTACGGCAACTGCTGTAGGAATCGCTCAGGGAGAAGGATTTTTGTCAGTTGAGGAGGCAATCCTAGACTGTTTTCCCGATGAGATTCCGGACAACCCCTGCGAGTATTTGAAGCATCTGAAAGTAAAACACCTGCTCTCTATGACCATGGGACAGGATAAGGCGTATCTTATGGGCGCTTCCAGGCCGGAGATGAAAGAGATGGATTGGGTTCGGTTTGCATTAAGCCGGCCATTTACAGAGGAGCCTGGAACCCGGTTTTGCTATACCAACGTAGGTCCCTATCTGTTGGGAATTCTGATTGCCAGGCGTACAGGAAAAGACCTGGCCTCCTACCTGTATGAAAAACTTCTTGCGCCCATGGGAATCTGGTTTCCCAGCTGGGAGGTGGATCCATACAGAAATTATTTCGGGGCAGGAGGCATGATGGCAACCACAAAGCATCTTCTTAAATTCGGAGAACTGTATCTGAACCATGGAGTGTGGGAAGGGAAACAGCTGGTGCCAGAGAAATGGATAGAAGAAGTACAGACTCCCTTTTTGAAGGACAAGGAGGGGAAGGGGAATGACGTTGGATATGGATATGGTTTCTGGATAGGGCCTTATAACACATACCGTGCAGATGGAAAATACGGCCAGTATTCTGTAATTATGGAGGAGAAACATGCGGTTCTGGCAGTCACTGCAGACTGCCAGAATCCGAAGGAAGAATTGCTTTTGCCATTTTGGGATATAGTGTATCCAAAGATATAATTGCTGCACAGGCCGTACAGTGTGCCAGAATGGGGGGTGGCATTCCATGTGTGTCCCGGGGGGATTCACAGGAATCTCTCCTTCATTCATGGCGGCTATTGTGAAAGCGTATCCCGCAACTCCCTCAAAGCCTCCGCAAATCGTTGGGAAGACGAGGAAGGATTGCCTGTTAAAAGCCGCTTTCTATAAGAGGACATATGGGAGGTCAGATTCTGACGGCGCTCTCGCAGCACGTGAAGGCGTTCAGAGAGAGCGGCCTCCCTCTGCTCATATTCTTCTGACCGCTGTGCGGCCAGGGCTGATACACGCTGTGAGAACTCCATGGCTTTCTGTGAGACTTCCTGATGAAGGTGTTCTGCTCTGGCAGCAGCCTCCTCCTGAAGCCCTGCTGCCATGACGGCAGCATCCATTTTAAACTCAGCTACTTTGGATGCAGCATCGGTCTTTATATCGGCAGCCCAGGCCTTGGTATCGCTTTTTAAATCTGCCACACGGT
>JAETTS010000213.1 GCA_021769025.1 Enterocloster bolteae | reverse complement strand
CCCCTGTTTTGATACTTCTATTATACCAAAAAAGAGCCTAAAAGTCCGTATAAACACGGAACTTTCGGCTCTTTTAATACAATTTGAAATATGGGTAGGCTTTGTCTACAGTCTGACATGTCCGGAGGACATGGATATTTATTCTCATTATACACTTGTTTCCCTGAAAATTCCATCTAAAATCACAATTTTTGTCTTTATCCTCCCACATTTGCGTTACCGTTCACATACATTCACAGCAACTAACAAAAATCCCATTGCCATTTATGGATTCCCTACAAGTACTTTTTCACATACATTCCCGTATACGACTCCTGGCACGTTGCTACTTCCTCCGGTGTTCCCTTGGCGATTACAGTCCCCCCTCGATCACCGCCTTCCGGTCCCATGTCTATGATATAATCTGCTGTCTTTATCACATCCAAATTATGCTCAATCACTACAATGGTATTGCCCCCTTCTGACAGCTTCCGCAAGATATCCACCAGCTTATGGACATCTGCAAAATGCAGCCCAGTGGTAGGCTCATCCAGAATATAGATGGTCTTACCTGTCCCTCTTCGACTTAATTCCGTAGCCAGCTTGATTCGCTGAGCCTCACCTCCGGACAATTCTGTGGACGGCTGCCCCAGCCGGATATAGGAGAGCCCTACATCATATAAGGTAGAAATCTTCCGGTATACAGAAGGCACATTCTCAAAAAACTTCATAGCCTCCTCCACCGTCATATTCAGCACATCATAGATGCTTTTCCCCTTATACTTGACCTCCAGAGTCTCACGGTTGTATCGCTTGCCGCCACAAACCTCACAGGGCACATAGACATCTGGGAGGAAATGCATCTCAATCTTGATGATTCCGTCACCACCGCACGCCTCGCACCGGCCTCCCTTTACGTTAAAGCTGAACCGTCCTTTCTTATATCCCCGCTCCTTGGCATCCACTGTAGATGCAAACAGATCCCGGATCATGTCAAAAACCCCTGTATACGTAGCTGGATTGGATCTGGGCGTCCTGCCTATGGGAGACTGGTCAATGGTGATCACCTTGTCAAGCTGCTCGGTTCCTTCGATCTTCTTATGTTTCCCGGAAATCGTTCTGGCCCGGTTAAGCTTCTTGGACAGTTCCTTATTCAGAATCTCATTGATCAGAGAACTTTTCCCGGATCCGGACACTCCTGTTACGCAGGTCATAATACCAAGGGGAATCTTCACATCAATATTCTTCAGATTGTTCTCCGCCGCCCCCCGGATTGTCAGCCATCCTGCAGGCTTCCTCCTTTCCTTAGGCACCGGAATCTGAAGCTTCTTGCTAAGGTAAGCTCCTGTGATAGACTCTGGACAGTTGATGATATCCTCAACCGTACCGGCGGCCACCACGCGTCCTCCGTGTTCTCCTGCCCCTGGCCCGATATCCACAATATAATCTGCAGCTCGCATGGTATCCTCGTCATGTTCCACCACAATCACCGTATTCCCCAGATCACGCAGATGGAACAGGGTACGCAAAAGCTTATCATTATCCCTCTGATGAAGGCCGATACTAGGCTCATCCAAAATATAGGCGACTCCTACCAGACCAGAGCCAATCTGAGTAGCCAGACGGATTCGCTGAGCCTCTCCCCCGGACAAGGTTCCTGTAGCCCGGGACAACGCCAGATAATCCAGGCCCACATCAATTAAAAATGTGATCCTGGCTCTGATTTCCTTTAATATCTGTGCACCGATAGCCTGCTGCATAGCGCTTAATTGCAAACCATCGATAAACTGGCGGAAATCGACAATGGACATGTTGGTGGCATCAAAAATATTCATATCCCCCACTGTCACAGCCAGAGACGACTGCTTCAGCCGCTTTCCTTTGCACAAGGAACAGGGGGTAATCCTCATGAAACTCTCATACTCCGCCTTGCTGGCCTCAGAGTAAGTCTCCCGATACCGCCGTTCCACATTGCGCAGCAATCCCTCAAAGGCCACATCGTACACGCCTTCTCCCCGCTGGCCCTTGTAATGTACTTTCACTTCCCTTCCATCTGTTCCATAGATCAGCACATGGCGGATTTCCTCCGGATACTCCTCAAAAGGCGTATCCAGACTGAAATGATATTCCTTTGCCAGAGCATCTAAAATTGCCCTGGTAAAACTTCCCTTATCTGCACAGGACTGCCACCCTAACACTACAATAGCACCCTGCATAATGCTTAAGGACTTGTCTGGAATCATCAGCCCCTCGTCAAATTCCATCTTATACCCAAGGCCGAAACAATCCGGACAGGCGCCGAATGGATTGTTGAAAGAAAAACTTCTGGGCTCTACCTCATCGATACTGATGCCGCAGTCTGGACAGGCAAAATTCTGGCTGAAATTCAGCATCTCTCCATCTGTCACATCTGCCATCATCAGTCCATTCCCCAGGCTCATAGCTGTCTCGATGGAGTCAGTCAGCCGCTTTTCAATGCCGGACCGCACCACCAAACGATCTACAACAATCTCAATATTATGCTTTATATTCTTATCCAGCTTAATTTCTTCTGACAATTCATACTGATTCCCATCGATCCGAACCCGCACATAACCGCTTTTTCTAGCCTGATCCAAGACCTTTACATGCTCTCCCTTTCTCCCCCGAACCACCGGGGCAAGAATCTGTATCTTGGTTCGCTCCGGCATATCCAAAATCTGATCCACCATCTGATCCACACTTTGCTTCTTAATCTCCCTTCCACACTTTGGGCAGTGGGGGATGCCAATCCGGGCATACAACAGACGCATGTAATCATAGATCTCTGTCACTGTCCCTACCGTCGACCTGGGATTCCGGTTGGTGGACTTCTGGTCAATGGATATGGCCGGCGAAAGCCCCTCAATGCTCTCCACATCCGGCTTCTCCATCTGCCCTAAAAACTGTCTGGCATAAGAAGACAGGGATTCCATATATCTTCTCTGCCCTTCGGCATAAATGGTATCAAAGGCCAGGGAAGACTTTCCTGAGCCGCTCAACCCTGTCAGAACCACCATCTGGTCTCTGGGAATATCAAGAGTCACATCCTTTAAATTGTGTTCATTGGCACCACGTATTTTAATATATTGTTTTGACATGACAAAGCTCCTTATAATCTCTCATCATAGTGTATCCCAACTTTAGGTTCTGAAAACCATCATATCATATTATATTCACTTTTGCAAACATTTGTTCGAAAAAAATAGCCGTTTTTGCCAATTGTAGTCAGCAAAAACGGCCTTTCTCTATCTCTCAATATCTAGCTGGCGGCTCTAGTGCTCCATCCGGCCAGTAACCGCACTGCCAATGCCGAATATTTTGTCAGCCTGCAAGGCGGAGGAAGGAGGCGACACCCTCGCTTCGCTGGAACGGGCTCTGTGGCGGCATCGCTGACTGACAGTACCGTGTGGCAACGGTACACGTTTAGCCAGACCGAAGCAGAGCGCAGACCAACACAGCAGATGGCAAAATAGGCGGTACTGAAAGTGTGATTGCCCGCCGGATGGAACACGAACCCGTACAGCCTTACCCGTTCAAACCTTGAAAACCATTTGGCTCCCCACTGCCACCTCACGGATTGCCAGGGTCGCCACCTCCGGGACCTACTGGACCTCCACCTCCAGGGTTTCCAGGATCACTGCCTGCAGCGCTTCCTGCTTCTCCTCCTCCGGGACCTGCCGGGCTGCCGCTTCCTGGATTTCCAGGGTCACTGCCTCCCGCGCTTCCTGCTTCTCCCCCTCCGGGGCCTGCCGGGCTGCCGCTTCCTGGATTTCCAGGGTCACTGCCTCCCGCGCTTCCTGTTTCTCCCCCTCCGGGGCCTGCCGGGCTGCCACTTCCTGGATTTCCAGGGTTACTGCCTCCGGTACTTCCTGGATCCGCCGGGCTGCTTTCCTGAGGGATTGCCCCTGGATCTGGTGCTGGCGCTCCAGGCTCCGGATTCGGTGTTTGTACCGAAGAAGACTCGCCAGGAGATGCCTCTGAAGATTCCTGTGTCGGATTTTTTACCTCCACCGGATTCCCTGCGGAAGACCCTGTGCCCTCCGGCTGGCTTTCTGCCCCACTCTCCGGCTGAACAGGTGGCGCAGGCGCTGCTTCCGTTGGAGCCGCTGGCTGGGCAGAGGGCGGCGCTGCTGCCTGATTTGTATTCCCCTGATTGGAACCAGATGTCGGTTTGCCATCTGTTCCATCCAGATGATAACACAAAACAGGCATACCTGGAGAAATATTTTCAAATATAACCTTCGCCACAGAAGGAGGAAGGTTCACACACCCGTGAGAGCCATTGGTCATATAGATTTTACCGCCAAACGAGGCTCGCCAATTGGCATCATGCATGCCGATATTGCCGTTAAACGGCATCCAGTACTTCACTGGTGTCCGGTAGGTAGCGCCTTTTAGCACTGCATCTCTCTGTTTATACGTCAGCGGATAGGCTCCAGAAGGAGTATCATAGCCCCTGGCATGGTTGCCTGATACAAAATCTGACTCTACAACCAGATTCCCGTCTTTATAAAAAAATAAATGCTGAGCCGTTAGGTTAATCTCCACATACGTGTTTCCGTAATCGTTGGTTCCATGGCTGTTGGCTGTCTGAATATACACCGGCTCCCTTGTCTGGCTCTCCCCGGCCATAAGGACGCTGTACAGTTCTTCTGCTTCCTTTCCCTGGTCCATCCTCCATCCGTAGAAGCCTCTGCTGATAGTAACCGTTGGACCATAGGATGTCTTCAGTTTCTTTTCCTGATATGCCGTGTCATACTGAGAAGCCAGCCCCTTGACATAAGCGGCAATCGCTTCCGCCTGGAAGGAGACACTCCCGTCCTCTCCTATGGACATCCACTGGGCAATGGTATCTCCGTCCAGCACCTCCCGCTCATCTCCAAACAAGTAGGTCACCGTCATATTCACATACCGGTTCAATTCCTTTGCCCTGGCCTGCAGTTCTTCATTCTCACTGGTGACCTTTGCCTTCTTATATGCATCCAATTCCTCCAAATCCAAATCGGTCTTCAGGTTTGTGATGGCATCTTCGATTCCCTTAGCCACCTTATCCCGTTCAAGAATGGTTCCCGGCTCCTCCGGAACCACCCGATAGCCCTTCCCAGGCTCATATTCAGACAGATAGGCATCCTTTGGCTCCCTGGAATTTTCATCGGAAAAACAGGA
>JAETTS010000212.1 GCA_021769025.1 Enterocloster bolteae | reverse complement strand
CTTGTACGGACAGCGCAGCAAGTGCGCAGTCCTACTGTAAGAATTCGATACTTTCATAGTAAACCCTCCTGCCGCCTTCCCGGCACCACGATGAATGAAAGGGGGGTTACTATGAACCCTCCGGGGGATGCACACAAAATGCCAAAAGCGGGCATTTTGGCGCTTGTACGGACAGCGCAGCAAGTGCGCAGTCCTACCGTAACAATTCGATACTTTCATAGTAAACCCCCATTCCTTTCACTCCGCCGTTTATTTTACTTCCCAGTCACAATAGTTGAAGGTCAGCCCAAGCATCTGATCCTCATCGATCCCTGACACCCGGTTGTTGATTGCAACATTGATATTGGGAGAAATGATATAAATATAGTTGTGATTGGTCAAAATGTATCTCTGAATCTCACTGGTAAGGCGTCTCAGTTCGTCTTCTTCTGTGGCTCCAGACAAATCCTGCACCAGATTCATCAAAGTAGGATCGTCAATCTTGGCAAGGTTAAACGGTGCGTAAGTTCCATCTTCATTTACTGTACACCAGTCGATAAAGGTGAGCTGTAAGTTGGATACATCTGCAGAAGCGCCTCCGTTAATCCAGAAATCACAGTTTCCTTCCCGGATCTCCGAGATACAGGTCTGGGTATCCAACGTTTTGATCTCCAGCTTCATACCATACTTTGCCCAGGTCTCCTGCATGACGGTCATAATGGACTGACGTACAGCCAGATCATTGATACACGCCACATAGGTGCGGTCAAAATCAAAGCCTTCCTCTACAAGCATCTGATAAGCCGTATCCGGATCAAACGTATAGCCCAGTTCCTCCACAACCGCTGAATCGTAGTAAATGTTCTTTTCCGCATAATTTGTATATAAAAGTTTGGCATTGCCATAACAGCCTGCCTGAATCATCTTTTCCTTGTCTAACAGCATTGCCAACGCCTGGCGCACCTTCACGCTGGGGAAGGTTTTATTGTTCACCACCAGATACTGGGAAGAAGTTCCTTCCAGAGATTGTACCGTATAACCGTCAATGGTAGATGCCATCTCATAATCCGAATCATTGATGGCTGCCAGGGTACCGGGGATGATATCCACTTCCCCTGCCATCATGGAAGTTACAAGGTTTGCCGGTGTGATCACCTTGATTACCAGCTTGTCGAATTTAGGCCTGCCCAGATAATAATTGTCAAACGCTTTGACCGTAAGGGATTCGCCTGGGATCTGGCTTTCGTAGGTAAAGGGACCGGTGCCCACAGGTGCCACCCAGAAATCATTCTCCAAAATCACCGCCGGATCGGCATCTGCCAGAATGTGCTCCGGCATGATGAAGAAGGAAGAAACCGGAGCCAGCATGGCTGCCGCAGACATGGGCCTCTGATAATAGAATTTCACTGTGTAGTCGTCAATCTTCTCCACATGGGCGCTGTCCTGGGAAAGCTCCACACCGCTGGAAGAGCATCCGTCCACGGTCTGGAAGAATAGCCTTCTGGATGTGGTGTAAGAGCCATCTGTAACCAGCCCTACGGAGAACATCACGTCATCCGCGTCAAAAGGCTCTCCGTCGTGCCACACCGCCCCCTGGCGCAGATGCACGATCATGGACATATTGTCATCCGCCAACTCATAGCTTTCTCCAAGGCGGCCAATATAATCTCCCTTGCCATCTGCCTCAAACAGATTTTCAAAAATCGTGTTGCAGACCGTGTCGCTGTAATTAGCCGTAGATGCCAACGGACACAGGCTGTCCCAACCACCTGCCATTGCCAGGGTAATCACCGTCTCCCCGCCACTGCCGGCCGGTGCGCCATCCGCCTTTGTCTCGTTGTTTCCCCCGCTCTCTGCAGCTGTGGTATTCTGAGAGCCGGATTGTCCTGCGGACGGTGTCCCTGAATTCCCTTTGCATCCCCCCAGAACCAGCATTGAAGCCATTAAAAGCGCCAACATTCTTCTTGTCTTCTTCATGTTTTTCCTCCTTTTAATCGGTAACGGCACGCGCCGCACTGCGGCACCTGCCAAGTCGTCGGAAGGCATCTTAAAAATGCTTCGCATTTGCCTTCCTCCTTTTTAATCGGTAACGGCACGCGCCGCACTGCGGCACCCGCTAATTGGTTTTTGTAAGTGTTTCGCTACATCGGTGGCACGCGGCAAAATGATTGGTGCCAATCTCTGCAAAATCCGGTGCCTCCCTGGCGCACTGTTCTTCCGCATAAGGACATCGGGTACGGAATCTGCAGCCGGAAGGCGGATTAAGAGGTGAGGGAACCTCGCCTTCCAGATACTTCCGCTCTCTCTTGTAGGTGACATCCGCCACCGGAATAGCTGACAGAAGGGCCTGAGTGTAGGGATGTACCGGATTCTGAAACAGTTCCTTTTTATCGGCAAGCTCCACCAGCTGCCCCAGATACATGACCGCAATCCTGTCGCCTATATAGTTCACAACGCTTAAATCATGAGAGATAAACAGATAGGAAAATCCATACTGGTTCTGAATATCCTTCATCAGATTCAGTACCTGGCTGCGTATGGACACATCCAGAGCCGATACCGGCTCATCGCACACCACAAACTTAGGATTCACGATAAGGGCCCTGGAGATTACGATTCTTTGACGCTGCCCACCGGAAAATTCATGGGGATACTTGTCCAGCGCTTCCTCTGAGATTCCCACAACCTTGCAGATCTCTTTGATCCTGGTTTCCTTATCCTCCTGGGATGCTGCCAGGTGAAACGTGTCAAGAGGCGCCCCAATTAGTTCACGCACCGTCATCCTGGGATTTAAGGATGCATAAGGATCCTGAAAGATGATCTGCAGATCCTTTCGGTAAGGGCGCATGGCATGTTCCTTTAATCCGCACAAATCCTGGCCGTTGTATAGAACCTGGCCAGAGGTAGGCTTTATCAGCTGCAGGATGCAGCGGCCCAGTGTGGATTTGCCACATCCGCTTTCCCCCACCAGACACAAGGTCTCCCCCGGCATAATCGTAAGGGAAATATCGTTGACCGCCCGAAGTTTGCGGGATTTCTTTAAGAAGCCTTTGCCCACATCGAATACCTTAGTCAGATTTTTCACTTCAATAAGAGGGCTGCTCATTGCGTGTTCCTCCCTTCCTTTAAGGATTCTTCCTCATATAAGAAGCAACGCACCTTATGGGCTTTCAACAGATAGAAAGGCGGATTTTCCTTCCTGCACCGTTCTGTGCAGTGAGGACATCGGTCACAGAAGCGGCACCCTTTGGGCATATTTTTAAGGCTGGGCACCATCCCTTCTATGGCATAGAGGCGGCTGTCATCATTAATCTTTGGAATGGATGCCAAAAGCCCTTTGGTATAGGGATGAAGGGGTTTGGTAAACAGGCTGTGGCAGTCAGCCTCCTCCACCACATTTCCGCCATACATCACAAGCACCCGGTCCGCCATCTCCGCCACAACCCCCATATCATGGGTTATCAGGATAACCGCTGTATTCAGATCCTTTTTCAGTGTATTGATCATCTTCAAGATCTGGGCCTGGATGGTAACATCAAGAGCTGTGGTAGGCTCATCGGCAATCAATACCGACGGATTGCAGGATAAAGCCATGGCAATGATGACACGCTGCCGCATACCGCCGGACAGCTGGTGGGGGTACTGCCTGGCCCTGACCTCCGGGTTGGGGATCCCAACCTTCCGAAGCATTTCCACCGCCTGTTTCTGCGCCTCCTTCTTTGTCATTCCCTGATGTGTCATAAAGGGCTCTGTCATCTGGGTCATGATGGTCAAAGTAGGATTTAAGGATGTGAGGGAGTCCTGAAAAATCATGGAAATATCATTTCCCCGCAGCCTGCACATCTGCCTGCCTGTGTATCTTGAAATTTCTTCCCCCTTAAATGTAATCGAGGATTCCGGTGAGATCACACCGACCCTGTCCGGCAGAAGCTTCATAATGGACAGGCTTGTCACGCTCTTTCCACAACCGCTCTCTCCCACAATGGCAAGGGTCTCGCCGGAATCCAGGCTAAAATCCACGCCATTTACAGCTGGAAAGGTGCCGTCCTTTGTATGAAAGCTGGTAATCAGATTACGGACTTCAAGAATTTTATCAGCCATTTTATCTTCCTCCATCATCCTACTTTTGTCTTTGGATCCAACGCATCCCGCAGGCTGTCGCCAAACATGTTGACACTGATCAGTGTCACAAAGATGCACAGTCCCGGCGGAATCCACAGCCACGGCTTCGTGGAGACAATGGCAATGGATTGGGCCGCGTTTAACATGTTGCCCCAGGATGCAAGGGGAATCTGAATGCCAAGCCCTAAAAAGCTTAAGGCAGACTCCGCCAGGATGGCATTGGGTATTCCAAAGGTAAAGGCAACCAAAGCCGGTGAGATGGCGTTGGGCAGAATATACTTTAACATGATAACTGTATTCTTCGTCCCGATGGCTCTGGCGCTCTCCACATACTCCTTTTCGCGGATGGATATAACCTTGGCATAGAGAAGCCTTGCAAAGGACGGCCATCCCATGACCCCGATCACGAATACCAGAGTGGAGACCGAAGGGCTTAAGACGGAAACCAGCACGATATTTAAACACATCTGGGGAATAGACTGAAACATATCCGCCAGACGCATGATAATCATCTCCGCACCCCCACGGTAATAGCCGGCGATGATTCCCAGAGGAATCCCGATGGCCGCACTTGCCAAAACAGCCAGAAAACCAATTAAAAGAGAGATTCTTCCGCCGTAAATCAGCCTGGCAAATACATCCCGTCCGTTGGCATCTGTCCCAAGGATAAACTCACGGCCCGGCGTTCCATAAAACTGGTCCGTGATGGTAAAGGGCTGTAAATCCATTATGAGCGGCAGGACAACAAGCAACACGATTTCTATGATCACAATGATCAGTCCCACGACAGCCAGTTTATGACGCATAAACCGTTCTATCGTATCGGCAAAATATGCACTTTTCTTTTTGTTCATCTTCATAGCTACCCCTTATCATCAATCCTTGGATCAAGCATCCTGTATATAATATCCACAATAATGTTTCCAATCAGCACAATACTGGAGATCAGCACTGTGACACCCATAATCAAAGGATAATCCCTGCCCTGAATGGCCTTGAGCATCAAGGTCCCCATGCCTGGCCAGGAAAAGATCTGTTCCGTGACAATAGCACCCCCAGCCAGTTTAGCAATG
>JAETTS010000211.1 GCA_021769025.1 Enterocloster bolteae | reverse complement strand
GGCATGGCAGGCAGGAAACAGCCGGAGAGGATATTGGTTTACCACGCAAACGGTAGCGGTAAATATGGCAATGACAAAAGAAAGACTGATAAGCAGTGGCTTTTATGATTTAGCCACAGCTTACCAGTCTGTGCACGTCAACTGTTGAAACCGCCGTGTACCGAACGGTACGCACGGTGGTGTGAGAGGACGGCGGTTAATCACCGCCTCCTACTCGATTGAAGGATGGCTGTTGTGGTAAAAGTGCACAAAATAGTTGGGGTAAAATGCTGGATTTAAATAAAGTCACACATCATTACTTGACAAAAAGCTGTATAGCTATATACTAGTAGTATAGCTGTATAGCTAATGTCGTAAGTACATTGGAGGAGGTAAACATGAAAACTTTAAAGGAGAAGCTGAGAGACAGGGATGAATTGTCAGGGATGCATATATGCCTGACAGAACCCTGTATCAGTGAGATGTGTGCCGGATTGGGATATGATTTTTTGTGGATTGACACCGAGCACACAGCCATTGATTACCAGGTGCTGCTGTACCATCTGATGGGTGCAAAGGCAGGCGGTACGGATACACTGGTTCGTATTCCATGGAATAACCAGGTATTGGCAAAAAGAGTGCTGGAGATGGGCCCTACGGGAATCATCATTCCGATGGTCAATACAGCCCAGGAGCTGGACGCTGCCATGCAGGCCACCCTGTATCCGCCTTATGGGATTAGGGGATTTGGCCCCTTGCGGGCAGTGAGGTACGGGCTGGATGATGCGGATTCATTTATAGAGTCATCCAGGCAGCAGCTGGTCCGGTGTGTACAGATTGAGACAAAGACAGCAGTAAAGAATCTGAAAGAAATGGTCAAGAACCCTTATGTGGACTGCTTTATTCTGGGGCCCTGCGACTTGTCCGGCTCCATAGGGGAGCTGAACCGTGTATTTGAGGACCATACCAGCAGCCTGGTTGATGAGGCGGTGGCGATCATCAATGAGAGCGGAAAGTCTTCCGGCGTATCCACAGGCAGCGATGACCCGGAAATCATACGCTACTGGCATGAAAAGGGCATTAACGTGATATCGGCTGGTTCAGATTATGTACATATTATGGACGGCGCCCGAAAGGAACTAAACATGTTGAGACAGATTCAGGCAAAATAGGGAGGATAAACGCTATGAAGAAACGCATAATTAGTATCGCATTAGTGATTGCAATGACCGCAGGTCTGGCTGCGTGCGGCCAAAAGACATCTGAGACAAAGAGCCCATCGCAGGCGCAGGCAAAGACAGAAGCAGCCCCTGATGCCTCAGAGCAGCCGCAGACAGATGCGGGCGCAGAGCTGCCGGAGGTAAAGCTGGTATTTTCCACACAGTCCAGCGGCGATGTAAATTATGTAAAGGCCATGCATATGATAGCAGATGAGATATCAGAAAAAACCAATGGTAAATTTACAATGGAAATCCACGAAAACGGAAGCCTGATGACCCAGGAGGGAGAGGTGGATGCTGTTGCCAGGGGAAGCCTTGACATGATGTTCAGCTCACCGTTCCTGATATCCGACCAGATGCCGTACCTGACTATGTTTACGGCAGCCTATATTTTTCAGAATGAACAGCACATGAGGGCAGTTATGGATGGAGAGATTGGCCAGAAGGTAGCGGATGATGTGGCTGAGAAATTAAATGTGCGCTGGCTGTCAGCACTTTACTGCGGAGCCCGCCATCTGGATATGAGGGATATTGGCAGAGAGATTACAAAACCGGAAGATTTAAACGGTGTCAATTTAAGGATGCCTAATTCTTCTGCATGGCTCTTTATGGGGAAGGCGCTGGGGGCTAATCCCACACCTATGGCTTACGCAGAAATATACCAGGGACTTCAGACAGGCGCCATTGACGGACAGGAGAATCCTCTGCCTACCACCATTGCACAGAAATGGTATGAGGTGACCAGCCAGATTGTTCTTACAGGTCATGTGATTGAGCCTATGTGCATCGCAATCAATGAGGAGAAATGGCAGTCTCTTCCCCAGGAATACAGGGATATCATGACAGAGGCAGTTAAGACAGCCACAGCGTGGTGCGATGAGGCAAACCTGAAGCAGGAACAGGAAGCAATTACGTTCCTGAAGGAGCAGGGATTAACGGTTATTGAACCGGACCTGAATGCGTTCATGGAGTATTCTGAGAACTATTATTTGAACGACAAGGATATGGTAAAAGATTGGGATATGGAATTGTATCATCAGATAAAGGATTTGAAATATTAATGAGAGGTATTCTGAATGGACGTATGGAAGAAATGCTTTCAGGCTGTCATGGATTTTATAGAGATTTACATGCCTATGTGCTGGTTTATTCTGCTGTTTGTGGCATTCATCCTGCAGATTATATCCAGATACATATTTAATAATCCCCTGGTATGGCCTTATGAGCTGGCGCAGATTTCCTATGTATGGATTATTACGTTGGGATGCTGCTATGCACAGCGGACAGATGATAATATTGTTTTTTCTGTAATTTATGAACTTGTGGGGGAGAAGGTCAGGAGGCTGTTCCGGTTCCTTCAGGATATCCTGATAGTTGGCCTGCTGGTCTATCTGGTACCGCCGGCACTGGAGTTTTACAGGTTTTATTTTACCAGGTACAGCACGGTTTTCAAGGTTCCTCTGGGATTTGTATATCTGGGATTTTTCGTGTTTCAGATTATTACCATTGTCCGGTACTGCGGGGACCTGGCAGGCTGTTATAAGGAATTTCGGAAAGGAGGAAAGGCAGTATGAGCCATGCCATGATGATTTCCCTTGGTTTGCTGGTGGTGTGTTTTGTCATCAGGATGCCGATAGCCACAGGAATGATTATATCCTCCACGCTCTATCTGGCTGTGAAAGGTATGGACCCCAGTGTGGTGGTGGAAATTTTTACCAGTAAGATGTACAATAACTTTATTCTGCTGGCAGTCCCGCTTTTTATCTTTGCTGCGAATATCATGAATTCCAGCAAGGTAACGGATAAGATATTTGACTTTTCCAAGGTTCTGGTGGGCCGGTGGAAGGGCGGCCTGGGACATGTGAATGTCATTGCATCCCTGATATTTTCAGGAATGACAGGTTCCGCGGTGGCTGATGCATCGGGACTTGGAATCATGGAAATTGAGGCCATGCGAAAGGAGGGATATGATGACGGGTTCAGCGCAGCCATAACAGCTGGTTCCGCTGTAATAGGCCCCATCTTCCCTCCCAGCATCCCCCTGGTAATATACGGGGTCATTGCAGGCGCATCCATCGGCAACCTGTTTCTGGCAGGCATGGTGCCTGGAATTATACTGGCCCTGGCTCTGTGTATTTATGTCTGCTATATTGCTAATAAGAGAAATTATCCCAGCGGAAGAAAATATGCCGGGATGGAATTCATCAAAATGACGGTGAGCGCGGTTCCTGCCCTCCTAACCCCCATCATCCTTCTGATGGGAATTTATACAGGCATCATGACTGCCACAGAGGCCGGGGCAGTGGCAGCCCTATACGCCCTGCTCATATCCGTTTTTGCGTACCGTTCCATAACACTGTCAGAGTTTATCCAGGTATTGAAGAATACGGTGAAGTCTACGGGACAGATTGGCATTATGCTGGGTGCTGCTTATGTGTTTTCTTATGTGATTGCAGTGGAGAATCTTCCGTCTCTGGCAGGAAATCTGATTCTGTCTTTTGCCACCACAAAGGTTTCCTTTCTTGTTTTTGTCAACATACTGCTGTTCATACTGGGGATGCTGCTGGATTCAGCTGTTTTACAGCTGGTATTGCTGCCTATCCTATGTCCGATAGCCCAGTCCTTTGGTATCGACATGGTTCATTTCGGGGTGGTGTTTACGCTGAATACCATGATTGGACTTTGTACACCGCCATTTGGCATGCTATTATTTATTGTGACAGGAATCAGCGGAGAGAAGATGAACACCATCATAAAAGAAGTCATGCCCATGGTTTTTGTGATGGTCCTGGTGCTGATACTTGTAACGTTTGTGCCGGATGTCATTATGTGGCTGCCGAGACTCTTTGGCCGATAAAATTCTTGTAACTTTTCTGTTGTTGTATTAAGATAAGTAGGAGGGGGACATGTAACCGCCGGGGTTTTTAGAATAATAAGATAGAGATGGGTAATGTATATGGAAGATCTGGATTTCAAAGTAAAGAAGAAAAATTTATATGAGACAGTGGCTGACCGTATGGAGGACATGATTCTGAGTAATTCGCTGCGGCAGGGGGAACGGCTTCCAAGTGAGCAGGAGCTGGCATTGAAATTCGGAATCAGCCGTAATGTCATGAGAGAATCTTTGAAACTGCTTAAGGAAAGACAGCTGATTGTGCAGAAGAACGGTGAAGGCACCTTTATAGCAAAGCCTGAAAGCGGAAGTGTTACAGAGATTCTCAACCGCATGCTGCGGCTGGATGATATCGGATATATGGATGTATATGAGATGCGCAAGCTGCTGGAGCCCTATGCCAGCAGGGTTGTGGCTGAAAAAAAGGATGATTTGGATTTTGAGAAGCTGGAACAGTATCTGCAGGGAATGATTGAAAGTAAGGATGTATGGGATAAACGCATTGACTATGACATCCAGTTTCATATCTGTATAGCCGAGGCAACCGGAAATCCGCTGCTGATTTGTTTCATTAACTCCATGGTGAGTCTTTGGAAGACAATTCTGCTGAGAGGAATTGTAACGCAGCAGGAGGGACACCAGGATGGAATTGAATTCCACAAGAGAATCATTGACAGCCTGAAACGAGGAGATCCGGATGAAGCGGAAGCAGTCATGAGGGCTCATATTGAGAAGTCCGCCAAGATGTGCTGGGTGGAAGATGTGCAGTGATGATATAAAAAATGTATAAAGGACAGCCTGACAGGTATTTTTACCAAGCGGCTGTCCTTTTTCCATATAAGATGCTCAGGCTGTGTCTTCCTGAATACTACCCCTGAGCTTATCCACTGCGTCCATAAACCGTTTATTATCATGAAACTGTTTATAATACCCATCATCCAGCAGACTCTTCAGGAGCAATTCACGCATTTCCTTTGTGGCGGCAGGATGTTCCCCGTCTATCTTTACCGCAGGAGAGAACAGGATGGGATTGGGCTTCTGGACAGTGCCGGTGATGGCGTCCACAAACTGAATCATGCTGTC
>JAETTS010000210.1 GCA_021769025.1 Enterocloster bolteae | reverse complement strand
TTTAACGCCATGGGATACCATATGAGCCGTATGCAGACCAACACGGTGATGACGGCCATGAACCAGCTGTCCAACCATGACCATTCCCGTTTCTTAACCAGGACCAACCAGATGGTAGGCCGTATCCAGACAGCTGGTCCGGAAAAAGCAGGACAGAATATAAAGCCCTGTGTGTTCAGGGAGGCAGTGGTGATTCAGATGACCTGGCCGGGAGCCCCCACGCTTTACTACGGCGATGAGGCCGGAGTCTGCGGATGGACGGATCCGGACAGCAGGCGTACCTATCCATGGGGGAAAGAGGATTTAGAGCTTATAGAGTTCCACCGCTATATGACCGGAATCCACCGCAAGATACCAGCGATCAGAAAGGGTGCGGTAAAGCCCCTTCTGGCCGGATACCAGAAGATTGCCTACGGGCGTATGTACGGCAAATATCAGGCCGTGGTGGTCATATCCAACAGCCCGGACAGCCAGACCATGGACATTCCGGTATGGCAGCTGGGCGTTACTGACGACATGGTGTTAGGCAGGCCCATCCTGACCGCTGAGACAGGGTACAATGCAGGGGTCATGCTCTACCGCATAAAGAATGGCATGCTGAAGCTGAACATGCCGCCTTACAGCGCAGCTGTATTCGTTTCTCAGCCGGATGAATTTTATCCGGTGGTGGATTCGCGGTTCGCGGATGATGGGGCGGCTGTGGAGAAGTAGGCAGAAGGATGATGTAAGACTGACAAATGTTGTAAGACAGGGGGATTTTGAATCTGATATAGGAAAGAGCACCTTTCGGAGGCGGAGAATTGTTCCGCGGGCGGGGAGGTGCTCTTTTTTGATACTCAGAAGGTGGTTTGTTACCAGAGATTCCCCTCGTCGTTAAAGGGAAGCTCCTGGGGCTGGCTGATAATTTCTATCTGGGGATTTTTCCCGGCGTCCTCCATCATGCTTTCAGATATCCATATCTCGCCAATCTCCAGTGTATTGGGAATCCGTACCATACGGATATGTTCTAAATCCACTTCATTACATGTCTTAATACAGGCAGCCATGGCAAAATAGTCGTTTTTAAGAATCATGGGAAGCCTTACACAGTCAAATACAGTGGAAGTTATGGCATTGATGTAGCTTGCCTCCAGATTGGATTTATCCACTAAACGCTGGGTGCAGGTATCTGCGCAGCCGGCTCCAATCATGATGCCGTGGCTTTTGTCCGACAGGTCCAGTACACATACTTTTTGTATGGTGAAATCACCGGAAGCATAGGGAGTGGCAAAACGGGAAGAGACATTGGGATCCTGGCCGTCGCCGCTGAAATTCTTTCCAATCTCATCTATGACCAATACCGCAATGTCATCAAAGAGAATCCGCGGCATCAGTGAGCGGGCCAATACCAGCAGCTCCGGCTCTTTTTCGGGAATTTCCTCGGGAGTGAGCGCCTTTAGCATGTAAGTGCGGCTGTAGGCGTTCTCCACGATTCCCAGACCGAATAAGATGGGGCAGTTTGCCAGGATGACATTGGCAAACATGGGGACGAGTCGCCCCATGTTCTTGAATCCGGACTGATGGCACAGGCTGGCCCCATACTGTTTGCCTAGTCCAATGGTCATCATTTTCATGAGACCGCTTTCATAGGAACCTCTGAAAGCAGTGTGGGGCTTGATTTTGTTAATCACGATAATGCCGTCAGCCTCCCACGCGTTCTTATCAATATGAACATCATGGCCTTCGGGGCTGACTCCAATCCGGACTGTCTCCATGCCGGACTTAATAGGGCAGCCGAGATAGGCGGGGGTTATCCCAAACCCCTCTAAAACTTCCAGCTGTCCCTGGGCAGTAGCTCCTCCATGGCTTCCCATGGCTGGTGCCACAAACGGATTTGCCCCGTGTTCTTTGACGATATCCACCACTGTTTTCAGAATCAGTTTATGATTATGTATGCCGCGGCTGCCTGCTGTTATGGCTATGTTCATGCCTGGCTTAAGGGTGGCTGCTATCTCCGGGCGTGACAGTTCCCCGCGTATCCCGGCTGCAGGGTCTGTAATTTCGGATGGGTCGAATTTCTGGCGTACGCGGGCCATCTTTGGTATTTTAACGTTGCCGATTACATTGTATAATGCAGAATCCATATTTCGTTATCTCCTTTACCTGGTTATGAAGGAGGGCACAGCGGTTACAAGGCTTTTACTGACCTGCGTACAACCAGCTCGGCGCTGACTGACAAGGTAATGCCATTATGGTCTTCATTTGAGTTTAAGGAGTCGATGATTAAATGACAGGCCCGCTGCCCCAGTAATCTGGCAGGCATGTCCATGGTGGTAAGAGGCGGGTTAATGAGTCCGGAATAAGGGATATTATCAAATGATATGATGGAAAGATCATCGGGTATTCCCAGTCCTTTTTCCTGTAAGCGCTGGATGATTCCATATGCAATCAGGTCATTGACTGCCATAATGGCAGTGTAATCTTTTCGCTTTTTTGCCTCCAGGAATTTGTCTGCCAGCTTATGGCCGGCTTCCATCTCATATAGTCCGGAATCTGCCTCGGATTCATACTGGACTGTCATTACATCATCCTCGGAAAATGAAAGGCCGTTATTAGCCAGGGCCAGTTTGTAACCGTCCAGGGTCATAATACGTGACTGACGGTTAAACGGAGTACTTAAAAATGCAATTGACCGGTGCCCCTGTGAAATCAGGTACTCGGCGGCAGTGCGTCCGGCTCCCAGCATATCTGTCTTTGCATTTATGACCTTGTCTGTGTCAGAGTAGTTGGATTCAAATATACACACCTTCCCGCCTGTGGATACAAAATGGTCCACGGCCTGGGGGGAATCGTCTATAGATGAAATCATCAACCCCTTCACCCTGTTTTTTATAAGATTGTTGATCAGATTACGCTCGGTCTCCGGACTTCTCTGTGAGCTGAATACCAATGGAAAATAGTTATTTGCCATAGCCTCTTTCTCAATCCCTATAATGAGCTGTGTGTAGAAGGGGTTTTGGAAGGAGGGGATGATAATGCCTATGGAGGGATTGGTATTTGTCTTCAGCATGCGTCCAAGCAGGTTGGGCTCGTATCCAAGAGTGTTTGCAGCATGCAGCACACGTTCCCTCTTGGCAGCACTGACAGGATAAGTGCTGCCGCTCAAAACACGGGAAACAGTAGAAACAGAAGTACCAGCAGCCTTTGCAACGTCGCCAATGGTAACATTATGGCTGGTATGATTCATACGGTGTATCTCCTTTAAAATCAGAATATGAAAAAGCATATATATTTATGATAATACTTAAGTGATAGAAAAGCAATAGAAAAATAAGAAAAAAATAGAAAAATATAATAATAATAAACTGTAATACATAGGAAACCAACGTGAAAATGCTGTGAAATAAGGATGAAAATAAAAATATTTGTAGAAATATTGACAGAAAACGTTTTCTATAATATAATGAGCTTACAAAACAGAAAACGAATATGAGAAAGCAAAAAGCATACATGCATTCCAGGATAACTGTGGTGCATATAACCACTATAACTATATTTTATTAAAAAGGAGGACGTGTAATATGAGGAGAAGAAACAAAAGAATGGCAGGTCTGGCACTGGCGGTGATGATGGCTATGGGAAGTCTGGCGGCTTGCGGCGGGCAGAAGGATGCCCCGGCCCCGGCAGCTCCGGCGGCAGCTGATACAAAGGCGGATAAAGCTGAAGAAAGTAAGACTGAGGATACTGCCGGCGAGGCAGCAGGTGAAGCCCTGGAATTGTCCTGGTATGTGGGTGAGCCTGAAAGCCATGCGTGGAGCCAGGTTTCCTATGATATTGCAAAGGAGATCGAAGAAAAAACCAATGGCTCTCTTAAAATCAAGGTTTATCCCGGGGCCACGTTAGGTACGCAGGCAGAGGCGCTGGATATGCTGCGTACAGGTTCTCTGGCTTTTGAGGTCACGGGTCCGAGTATTCTGGCATCCTTCTGTGACCAGGTACAGGTTTACTCGCTGCCCTATGCCTTTGATAACGCAAAGCAGGCGTATGACTACTTTGCCTCTGAAGGTTCTCAGAAGATGTACAATGAGACAGTCCTTAATGCAAGCGGCGTGCGTACATTGGATGTATGGTATTACGGCGACAGGAATCTGACCATAAAGGGCGTGGAACCCATGAAACCGGATGATTTGGCAGGCCTTTCCGTCCGGTGCATGGACACGCCTATAGCCAAGACAGTGGTGGCTGCACTGGGCGGTAATCCTGTTCCTATTAATATGAGTGAATTATACCTTTCCCTCCAGACCGGCGTTGTGGTAGGAGAAGAGAATCCTGTTCCAACCATCATTGCCCAGAAGTTCTATGAAGTACAGGATGCAATTGTGCTGACAAAGCATTCCGTCCATCTTGGCACGGTGGAGGTTTCGGAGCAGATTTGGCAGAGCCTTACAGAAGAACAGCGTCAGGTGATTACCGATGTACTTGCCAAGTACCGTCCTATTATAGAAGATAGAATCAACAAAGAGACAGAAGAAGGACTGGAATTCCTGAAAGAGCAGGGAATGAAGGTCATTGAGCCGGATGTCGAGGCATTTAAGGCCAATGCAGCCAAGGTAGTGGAAGAGAATTTTGGAAGTGATCCTGAATGGGCCGCAGCCATTAAGGACCTAAATGATTTTAAGGCTAACTGGAAGGAATAATGAAACCTGCTGACAGAGTGAAACAACGGAGGTAAGCATGAAGAAGCTATTGAAGGTATTTAACTCCCTGGAGGAGATCATAGCGGGCTCTTTATTTGGCGTCATGTGTATTACAATCCTGTGCCAGATGTTCTCCCGTATCTTCCTGAAGAAAGCACTGCTGTTTTCGGAAGAAATATCCCGCTTTTGTTATATATGGGTTGTATTCCTGTGTATTTCCCTGGGAGAAAAGAAATTTGAACATTTCAATGTCGAGGTATTTCTTTCGTTTGTCAAGGGAGTACCAAACCAGCTCCTCCGGGCACTTACAAGTCTGTTCTGCTTTGGAATTCACCTTTACCTGCTGTACTGGTCTGTTCAGTTCTTTGATTTTCAGAAAGTGGTAAAATCCGCTGCCATGGAAATTCCCATGGCGGTGGTGGCGGCAGGAATGGTCCTGGGTTTTTTCCTGGGATCTGTCCGGTGCCTGGTAAATGCGGTAAACAGTGTCCGGAAGATTGGAGATATGAAAGGAAAGGAGGAGTAGGAGTATATGGAA
>JAETTS010000209.1 GCA_021769025.1 Enterocloster bolteae | reverse complement strand
TCCAGTCGCTTAGCTGATATCGAATACTTACTTCCAGTGTCCCGTCCTCCAATTTTTTAATATAATTCTCCTGAAATTCATCGTAGACTTTATATGCGATCTTCTCTGAGAAATGCAGCCGGAACATAGGAATGTTGTACTCATCCTTGTAAGTTGGCGTAATGGAAAAATCCGCTGGCAATTCACGGTCAAACGTTTGGTTTGTTATTTTAATTTCCCTGATACGGGATATTTTGTAGGTACGGATATCCTTTTTATTCTGTGAATAGGCAATGAGGTACCAGGCATGTGATTT
The DNA here is from genome assembly GCA_021769025.1 of Enterocloster bolteae. The sequence continues at coordinate 4,946 of JAETTS010000209.1, read as the reverse complement.
AAAAAGCAACTTAAGCGGCTCTGCAATAGGTTGTGTTACAGCCAGTTCGGAATTAAGGTACGTGAATGTGATCACATACTTATTGATGATCGCCCGCTGTAAAGCCGTAATATTGTTCCGCTCTTTTTCCGGACTACCCCAATAAGAAAAATCAATATCCAGCCATTGGGACTGCAGGTTATGGCTGAACAATCCAGCCACCTTCCTTAACACCTTGTCCGCGTCCGGGTAATTTGACGACTTCAGGATCTGCAACGCCTGCACAATATTTCTCTGCTCTGCCTGTGTAAAGTAGGACTTGTCCAGAGAGAATCCCTCAAGCAATGACAGCCCTCCACCATATCCCTTTTGTGATAGAATCGGTATGCCAGCCACGGAAAGAATATTAATGTCCCGATAAATCGTACGGGTAGAAACTCCCAATTCCTCTGCTAATTGCTTTGCTGTCATAGCCTTGTGGCTCAACAGGAGAAAAATGATTTGAATCAATCTGTCTATCTGCATGATATCACTCTTGTTTTTTGGATTCTGCCGCAAGCCCGCAGGTTCTGTGTTCACAGTCGCCGCACATCTTTTCCGACACCGTGTCAGAATGACAGCCCAGACAGATCATATCTTCTTTTGAAAATATGCAGGTATCGGTGGAATACTCTTTTGCCAGCAGCTTTTGTTTTTCATCGTCCTTATTGACCGTGGCTAGGTAAACAGGGCACTCTTCACAATGTAATCCACAGTATGCCAACTCCATCAAAACACCCTCTCTCCTAAGTATTTATCGTGGGGAACAATCAAACACGTTTCTATGGACCTCCAATAGCTGTCGTAAAGATTTTTCTGTGCCGTCCCATAATTTTCTTTCGTATCAAATTCCCAAAAAAGCATATATTTTACGCTTTTGACAATACGTGTGATTTTACGAGGGGGGAGCCCCTCTTTTATCTGCTCCATGTCGATGTGATATCCCCGTTTGATAAAACGAAGCAGCTTAAGTCCTTCCTGCTTTTCCAAGAAAGGCTTCGCTTCAAGCATCAGCGCTTCAAACTCCTCCACCTTCTGGGGCTTGACCTGATAAATGCACAGCTCCGTAAACGCCATATCCAGTTCCTCCTTTTTCTTCAATGTGCCCTTGGAATCTCTTTATGCCTTATTTTGAGAGAGAATCATCCCTAAAGGCAGGCACAGGAGAGATTTCCAGTACATTGATTCTATCATCAGAAATGTGACAGGAAGGTGTCGTATTTCTTCCACTCTTTAATTTATGCATCATAACTGTATTATACAATTATACCTCTATAATTTAGATAATGAAACACGATTTCTTAACTTAATCTGAACTATCCTAACCCGAACGTTACGATTGCCTTGACAAACAGGACTACATAGTGTAGTCTTATAATACATAACATCCCACAAGGAGGAACCCAATGACCGATATCCAGTTAGGAGTAATTGAAGCCCGTTTTGCGGATATGATCTGGGATCATGAGCCAGTGACCACTTCGGAACTGGTGAAGATGGCTCAAACGGCATTCCAGTGGAGAAGAACCACCACCCACACCGTGGTAAAGCGTCTATGTGAAAAAGGTCTATTTGTAAATACCAAGGGAACCGTCACCTCCCTGATCTCCCGCCCGGAATTTCTTTCCATGCAGAGTAGGAAATTTGTGGAGGATACTTTTCAAGGCTCTCTGCCTGCGTTTCTTGCCGCCTTTACAGACCAAAACTCCTTAACACTGGAAGAAGCAGCCCAGATACGGGCCATGATTGATCAGGCTGAGGAGATAAAATAGGAGGGATCTCATTTGGACAAACTCTTTCTTCAATTGCTGAATATGAGTGCTGCTGCCGGATGGCTGATTCTGGCTGTCATGGTACTGCGCCTTTTTTTGAAAAACGCCCCTGGGTGGCTGACCTGTGTTCTCTGGGGAATTGTGGCGATCCGGCTTTTATGTCCCTTTTTCCTGGAAAGCCCATTCAGCCTGATTCCAAGCTCACAGATTCTAAGCCCTTATACCGTTCAATATGCAGAGCACCCCTCCATCACCAGCGGCATCCCTTCCTTCAACCGTATCGTCAATCCTGTCTTGGAGGATGCCTTCGCCCCCGCTCCCGCGGCCAGCGCCAATCCACTGCATATTTGGATAACCTTTGCCGGCATCCTATGGTCCTTGGGATTTGGAGCACTTATCCTTCATGCCCTGGCAAGTTTTCTTCGGATACGCAAAACTGTGGAAGAAGCCGTGCCTTTCGAAAAAAACATCTGGCTTTGCGACCACATTGGATCCCCCTTTATCCTGGGCGTATTCCGCCCCAGAGTCTATCTTCCTTCCAGCATAACAAAGCAGGAACTTCCCTATGTGCTGGCTCACGAACAAGCCCACCTAAAACGGCGGGATCACTGGTGGAAGCCTTTCGGATATCTGCTTTTGTCCGTCTACTGGTTCCATCCTCTGATATGGTTTTCCTATCTCCTTTTCTGCCGGGATATTGAACTTGCCTGTGATGAGCGGGTAATCAAGGATATGGGGCTGGAAGGAAAGAAGGCCTATTCTCATGCCCTGGTGTCCTTAAGCCTCCCTAGGAAACTGGTAAGCGCCTGCCCCCTTGCCTTCGGCGAAAGCGATGTAAAGGGCAGGATCCGCAAGGTACTCCGTTATAAAAAACCCACATTCTGGATGGTCATGGCCTCTGTTGTGGCCTGTATCGTGGCGGCGGTATGTTTTCTGACCAATCCGCCAGAAAAGCCGGACGAATCCCAGACCATTACGGAATACGCAAGAGACGACAAAACCAGGGTTCGTTTTCAGGATCAATGGTACAATCAAGCAGAGCTGTCAGATGATACCCTCCAATGGCTGGAGAGATACAACAGCCTGCCCCAGGATGTGCAGCTGGCTATCAACTATATCCCTTGGGATCTCAATGCGCTTATCCACAGAAAGGATCCCCATACGCCGGTTACCCTTGAGACAAGCACAGAAACAGACGAAAACCAATCTGATGGAATCAAAAACAATGAATTGTCCCAATCTCCCTTAGATCAGGCAATCTGCAGCGCCATCATGGAAAAATACGCACATTCTTACGCAGAGGATTACGATTTCGCCTGCTGTGATTTTGTTATGCTGGAACAGGTATCCGGTACGCCAAACAGCACAAGCCATATAGTGGTTTGCTACGGATGGGCATTCTATCAGCAATATAAGGTCTTGGAAGCCGGACTGGAAAATGTAGGCGGCTGCCATATACCAACTGCCCTGACCTTTGAGGCAGACCAGGGCAGCTATGTCTTGAAAGAATACTGGGAACCTGGTGCCGGCGGCGATTTTCTGCCGGATATCCAGGATAAGTTTCCAAACTACCTTGTATCCGACGCAATTGACAGCCAGAAATATATCATCCGGCAGCTGCAAAGTTGCTACAGCCAGGCCATACAGGCTACGAGCCTGGACACGGATACAGTGATCAGCCGGCTTTTGGACAGCCTTTCCTCCAGCCTTGGTGCCTCCTTCGACCCCCAGTCCATCCCCAGCCAGCAAAACAGGGAATATCGGGAACTTCTATACTATGGGGAATACACCCTTCGGTATTTTCTTGGCCGGTTTGACCATGGAGAAGAATCCGAACCGAAAGGGAAGATCATGGCTCTCATCTGTGAGGAATTATTACAGACCAGGGATACCCTTCCCATCAATGCCGCAGATGCTGACACTGGGCAGATCTGGTATGATACCCTTCATGCCTATGCCTCCAGCCGGATAACCCCCTATTTAAGCAGGTAAGACTCGACTTTCTCAACAGAATTATCTTGCAGGCATCTGAAACCCATCAAGGGCCTGGTTCAGATAGTCATTAAATGGCTTCATAGCCTCAAAAACCGTTGTTGCCTGTCTTAAAAATTCCTCTCCCTTCAGAAGCTCCTGGTCTGAAACCGGGTATTCCAGGTACCAGCTTTTGAATTTCAGGTAGTCTGCCTGGGGATGTCCCTTGTCAAATCCTGCCGGGACATTCTTTAACGCCGTTCCCTGTACAGTAAACAAAGTTCGAAAGTTTGGCTCCTCAAGGATTTCTTCCCACTGGGTGCCGTTTGCGGCAATGAAATTTCTCACCATGGAAGTGGCATCCTTAAACATATCTGCAAACAGCCCGCCTCCTAAAAAAGAATGATCTCCCGGCTTGATCATCAGATAGTACCCTACCGGCACAGGCAGCTTTCCCCGGGCGGAGATATGGGCCCGGAAGGCTGGGTTATAGGGGGATTTGTCATGGCTGAACCTGGTATCCCTCACCAGTTTAAAGGTCAGATCTTTCGGATCATTGTGAAGGATGCTTGGGTCAAATTCCCCAATTTTTACAATCAGTTCTTGTATAAGGCTCTCAAACTCTCCGTTGGCTTCCTTATATTCCTGCTTATGGGCGTGATACCACTCTCGGTTATTATTCCTACTTAAATCTATCAGATATGCCAACATTTTTTGGGTGTCCATGTTTTCTTCCTCCTATCCATTCTCCACAACGGAAAAAGGCCTTCCGCTTAAAAAATCTTCAATAAACTGTTTCAGTTTCTCCGGAGACGCATAGGTCCGGCAAAAAGAGAACTCCTGGGAAATATCGTCAATCTCCTCCATGGCCGCAGTCACATCAAGCATAACCTGCTTTGGCACGGCATTGTAAAAATCCAGTCCCAAGGGATGGATCCGGTGGTTTTTGATCGCGTAGTTAACCCTTTTCTCACAATGGCAGGTTCCCTTTCCGTACTCCCCACAGTATTCCTTTAAAAAATCTGCCATCTTTCTCCGTACTCTGGACAGCCGCTGCCGGTAGGCCTCGGGCGTAATCCCCAAAATTTCTCCGGCGATCCGGCTGTCCACCTGAAACATGGTTCCCAGAATAAAGATGCATCTGCTTTCCGCGTCCAGGCATTGCAGCATGACATTGGTACAGGA
>JAETTS010000208.1 GCA_021769025.1 Enterocloster bolteae | reverse complement strand
TGGCTAAGGTACTATCGATGGATGTATGGAGATATTCAAATCGACGGGGCATACAGAAGAATACACAACTATGCTTCGGCTGCTACGATGTACAAAAATATTGTCTGTGCATGTGTGATCAGCATCTTTGTGCGCCATCTGTTCTGGGAGAATCCAAAGGGCTTATATGATTGGCTCTGTGTTGGAATAGGGATTCTTTTTGGTATCCGGCAGTTAAGGTTTGAGAAGAAGATCCGACATTACACAGAGGTGTTTTTTACAGATAAGTATCTGTCTGAAAAGAGATAAGAGGTTCAGAATGAGGAGAAGGGAATATCATGGAACGAAAGGATTTTTATGATGCGCTTACAAGCTATGAGAAGATCTCCAGAATGTTGAAAACGTATAGCTATGGGGAGATTCTTGAACAGGCGGCAGCTACGATGCAGGCAAGGCCAGAGGAACTGGAAGCGTTCCCTGTGATAGAACCTGCTTCTGCGGACGGAAGTTATAGGGCAGCCTTGAGGGATTTGTTAAAAAATATCATCCATTATGACCGGATACACGCCCGGCTGGGAGATGAGATGTCCCGCACTGTGTTTGCCAATCTGATAGGCTATCGGGTTTTGCCTGCCCAATCGTTTCGAAAGCAGGCTTGTCAATTATCCATTGCAGATGATATCCCGGATAAGGGTTCTTTTTCTGAGGTTGTATCCTTGCTAAAAGAAAAGCGACCGATCAGGGAAGATTTTCCACGGCTTTTGTTTGATGTAGGATGCACGGTGGCAGACGTGTGGAGGATACCGGCACTGGTGGATGCCATCCGTTCTGACTATCTCTTTCTCCTTCGGCATTATGAGAATGGAGGATGGCAGAGGACTTGTCTTTATGCGCTGCCGACAGAGAAAAAGGCAGTTGTTACAGATACGTTGGGAGGCGGTTCAGAGAAACCGTTAGAAGGTGGTTCAAAGGAAATTTTGAGAGACGATTCGGGGAAGGTTTCAGGAAGCGTTTCCGAAAGAGGGTTATCCTTACGTAAACGAAGACAGGCAGTAGCATTGGCACCCTATGAGCGTGGATGGAACAATGCAGAGCTTTTAAAGGATTGCGGCCTGATTCCCTATCTGCTGTTTAAAGATCATAACTGCGATGTGACAATGGTAGGCGCCCCTATGGAGGATTCTTCCAATCTTAAGTATATTGAAGGCGTGCAGCTGGAATTTCTGCCAGATGGAACGCAGAAATCCAAGGAGGATTATATTCGCAGAGCGGCCAGGCAGATTGATGTGTTAATCCTCAGAGGGTTTTATCCGGACTATCTTCCGGTTGTGGAGTTGTATAAGAAGGAGAATCCTGGAGGAAAGGTATACCTTCCCCTGGATGCCAACTCCGGTTATATGGACAGGATCTTGTGGCAGAAGCCATTTATAAAGGATTTTATGGAACGGTGTGATGTGATCTGCACCTCCGGGAAGGCCATGCAGAGACATCTGAATGAAAAATGGCCTTGGGTTATTGAACATATTCCCAATGGGTTTTATTGTTTTTCGGATAGAGAGTGGGATCCGTCTTTTGAAAAGAAGAAAAATGTGATTCTGACTGTGGGAAGACTGGGGACGGAGCAGAAGGCCACCCATGTGCTGCTGGAAGCATTTGCAAAGGCGGGGGAAGCGCTGAAGGGCTGGGAACTTCATCTGGCCGGCACATTAGAGAAAGGATTTGAGGATTATCTGGATTGGTATTGGCAACAGTTTCCAGGAGTAAAGGAGCGAGTCCGTTTCCTGGGACAGATTACCCAGAAAGAAACATTGTATGAAGAATATCTGGAGGCGAAGCTTTTTGCGCTGACCTCCGCCTGGGAAGGGGGAACACCCAACGTGATCGCGGAAGCCCTCTATGCAGGGGATGTGATCGCCATAACAAAGATTGATGAATATGAGGAGGCCACGGACAATGGCCGCTGTGGCAAGGCAGCTGAGATTGGGGATGTGGCCGGATTTCGGGATCTTTTGATTGATCTGTGTTGCCATGACAGATTGGAAGAGATGTCCTGCCATGCCTATGAGTATGCAAAACAGCATTTTGATATGGAACGGATTGTAGCGAAAGTATATGACCTGATATTTGGAGAGGATGCATAGAATGGGAGAACTGTTTTACAGAGAGAAACAATTTATCTATATGGAACAAGGAAGCGAGCAGCTTCTGTTGGACTGCGGCGATTATATGGCCAACAAAAGCAGGATACCCATGCATTGTCTGGAAAACCAGAATATCTCCACAATACCGGATATTCTTGGGAATCTGATCGAATACGGGCCATGTGGAGGAGGCAGCAGGAAGCTTGGGACGGCACTGATTGATGTTCTGCTGGCAGCGCGCCTGATTCAGACGTCACAGCCAGTGAGGGTTCTGGAATACGGATGTACGGGAGGAAAACTAAGCTTTCATCTGGCTGCGGTGCTGGGACAATTTTGTGAGGAATCTTCCCTGGTATGCGCCAGCGATACTATGGATATGGAATGGATGGAGATGATATCCGGGGTGGAAAAGTTGCCGCGAATCAGCTTTCTGGCAGGAGATTACGGACATCTGCAGCTTCAGAAACAATACTTTGATGTCATACTGATCAATGGAATGGTCAATTTTGCAGATCCATGCCAGGTCGTCTCAGATGCCTTAAAACTGGCGGCAGAAGAGGGAATGATCATTTGCTATTGCGATGATGCCCCTCTTTTGGAGGATATATTTTCCCTGTTTTTCGAGGATGGGGAAAGAGAAGACTACCCGTTGGATCCATGTTCAAAGCTGATGTGCGCGAAGGCAAAGAACCGTTCTTGGAAAACATGGGAAGAGGAGCAGGATTTTGACAGCCGGGCGCAGGAACATTTGCGGCAGGCAGAGAACATGCTGCGGGAATGCTCTGTCGGGAAAAGAGAGTTGTCGGATCTGGCGGAAATTTTGCTGGTGGATGCAAAGGAAGCAGGGGCGCTGGGAAAGGTGAAATGGAAGCTGCATCTGTTGAGACAGAAGGAACAATTGGTTGACCAGATCTTGCAGAAGCAGTGGAGTAAGGTCTAAAAGGACTGAATATCAGAAAAGGCTGTTTGGGAAAAGGCCCTTTGCAGAAATATTCCTTTACGAAATATAGAATATACGCTATAATATTTTACAGATAGAGATAAGTAAATGCTTAGGCTCGGCAGATGCCGGGCCTAAATTAACATAGGTATAGGTGAAGCAAAAGGAGGGATTGACTTGGCGGCAGGAAGACAGATACGGATTTCCCAGTGCATGATTGTAAAAAATGAGGAAAGCAATATGGAGAGGGCGCTTTCCTGGGGAAAGGATATCATGTGGGAGCAGATCGTGGTGGATACCGGCTCTACAGACCGAACGGTAGAACTGGCACAGAAGGCCGGGGCAAACGTCTTCTCCTTTCCGTGGACCGATGATTTTGCTGCGGCGAAAAATTATGCTCTTGAGAAGGCCAAAGGGGACTGGATCGCCTTTTTGGATGCAGATGAATATCTGACATCTGAGGATGCCAGAAAGATGTACCAGGTTTTAAAGGGGCTTTCGCCAGGGCAATTCGATGGAATTTCCACTGGCTGCCAGAACCTTGATGAACAAGGCAGGATTTTTTCCTCAGGGACGCTGATCCGTTTCTTCCGCAATACGCCAAAGCTTCGCTACCGCAGAAGGATTCATGAACAGTTGGAGGCATCTGACGGACGGGAACTTCATATCGGAGATGTGACAAAGGAGATTTCTATTTTCCATACCGGATATCAGAAACAGGCATTGGATCAAAAGGAGAGGGAGGGCAGGAACCGCAGGCTGATCGGCAAGGAATTAAAAGAGCACCCAGATAGCTATGAGATGATGGGGTATATGGGAGATGAGTGTCTTGGTGATGGAGATGGTGAGGAAGCAAAGGAATGGTATGTCAAAGCCATAAAACATATGCCGGATGTGCTGGACGAATATGACCAGCGCAGCGCCTACACATTTACCAAGCTGTTGTCACTTTTGATGAAACAGGAGGGGATCGCCTGGGAAGAGATAGAGCCGGTCTACCAGCAAGCGATTTTAAAGCTTCCTAAGGAAGCGGATTTTGATTATCTGGCAGGGCGCTTCTTTGTGTCCCGAGGACAGGCAGATCAGGCAGCGGCGCATCTGGAGGCAGCAATCAAGAAGCTGGAGACATATGGATGCAACAACCGGGCTCTTATCCTGGCAGGAGAACTTTTGGAGGCTTATGACCTTCTGGTTCAATGTTTCTATGAGTCTGGAAATAAGGAGAAATGTGCATCCTATGCAGTGACCTATTTAAAATATAATAAGTATCAGATGGCAGTGCTGTCCCGGCTGCTGAAAACGCTGCTTTCGGATATGGGGTTGGGAGATGGTCAGGAGTGTGAGGCGGCCTATCTGGCGGTACTGCAGTTTGTGGCCAAACTCTATGATTTTTCTTCCTTAAAAGACAGGCTGTTCCTGGTCAAAACAGCTCAAATGTCAGAGTGCAGCGATTTTGCCCAGTATGGACTTAACAGCCTGTTTACAGTAGAAGAGAGAAAACAGATCGGAATATAATCAAGCCTTAAGGCCAGCAGTGGGATTGGGCTGGCTTATGACGGCAGGATATCAGTTAGAGAAAGGGGAAACGGATTTGAGAGGACGAAGCAGGGCGAGGATTTCCCAGTGTATGATCGTAAAGAATGAGGAGAAGGATATTGAGCGTGCTCTTGCCTGGGGAAAAGGAATCGTGGCGGAGCAGATTGTGGTAGATACCGGCTCCACGGATCGGACCGTGGAGATCGCCAAGCAGATGGGCGCTAAGGTGTATTATTTTCAGTGGATCGATGATTTTGCCGCTGCCAAAAATTTTGCCATTGAGAAAGCGAATTATGAGTGGATTGTATTCTTGGATGCAGATGAGTACTTCCTTCCGGACGATGCCAGGAAGCTTCTATATTATGTGCGGTCGCTTCATGAGACAAAGTTTCAGGCGATGCTGACTGGGCGTGTCAATATTGACAACCAGGGAAATGTGATGGCGATCAATACCCAATGCCGGGTATTCCGCAATCTTCCCAAACTGCGATACAAGCGAAGGATCCATGAATTCATTGCCTTTTTGGACGGCCGGCCTATTCAGATGGCTGATGCGGTGGAGGAACTTTCCATGTACCATACCGGATATGGGGAGATGGAGAGCGGCAAGAAGAGCGGACGAAATCTGAAGCTTATACTGGAGGA
>JAETTS010000207.1 GCA_021769025.1 Enterocloster bolteae | reverse complement strand
CTGCGTCGTCTCTTAGCACCAGAGAGGCCGGATTCCAGGTCTCCCCATCCCAGCTTGTAAGCTCATAGGAGGCTCCGGTGTAGATCTCCTTTATGGTCACCCGGGAGCCTGCCGGAATCTTCTTTCACAGGACGCTCTGCCGGCCGGGCTCACTGAAATTCATGCCCACCATGTCGCTGTACACGACCTTAGAGCTTACAACTCCATTTGCATCCCTCTCGTCTCTTACGGCCTCCACCTGGAAGACAAACATGCCCTCTCCCAGGGATGCGTTGTAGGTGAGAAGGGTTTTTACAATCTCCAGATTCAGGTAGCGGACCTGACGCCTGGGCTTTAAGCCGACGGTTACATGGTAAATCCACTCATCCAGATCCTCATTTACATCGTCCTCCCTTCCGTAGGCATAGTCCGGAACGGACACCAGATAGGGCAGGAAGGTATATTCATATTCTCCGGTTATCAAAGGCTTTGCCCACACCAGATAGAGTCCCTGCTCTACCTCCACCTCCTCATCCGTATGGACGGTTTTGTAGTAACAGGGAGCGGAGGTCAGCGCCCCTTCCTCCGGTATGACAAGCTTCTCTGTGGTCTCATCCTCCCCGTTCTCCTCCTTGCCGGCATCTGCCGCAGGCGGAATGGGGAGATCCAGAATGCCTGCAATATAGCGGGCTTCCTTTCTCCAGTCATCGGCGGAGACCTCATAAACGCCGTCGTTCAATTTCTCAATATCCCAGGTCTCGGGGTTGGGATAATTGCTGCCTGCCGCGCTCTTAAAGGCCGGATCCACCGTATATCTGCCGTAGGAATCCACTGTAGCAATCTGGTACAGATATACTTCCAGCTCTCTGTCCGTATCGGTCAGATCTGCCCAGTCCTCCGCATTCTTATCAAATACGTCCTTTGTCACCTTCAAGGTACAGGGCTTTGTCTCATCGATAAATCCCCGGGCATACATGTTCATCTGAGGCAATGCCAGTGCGAGGCACAGTACAGCCGCCAGTGCGGCACACAGCCAGCCCTTTTTTCTGTATTTCCCTCTCATACTCATTCCTCTCTTTCTATCTTCTTCGGTGTCGAATCCGAAGCCAGATAAACAACAATAATAATATAGGCACCATCAAAATCGGTGTAATCAAAACAGGTTTTAACTGCATGGCATCTGCTGTCACCCGAATGGACGATGAATCCGCCAGATTATCAATTCGATGCCCCCGCACCAACATGCGATGGCTGTTGATGCCATAGGGGGTACAGGTCACCAACGTACAATAATCTCTTTCTTCCACCAAATCCAAATCACTGACTTCCTCCGGAAGCACAATATGAATCTGATCTATTTCATAGGTTAATGTCTCATCTAGCACCCGGATTACAAAGATATCACCCTCCCGAAGCTGATCCAGATCCGTAAACAATCTTGCTGATGGTAACCCCCGGTGGCCAGACAACACACAATTGGTTCCAGGTCCGCCTACCGGCAGGGAAGTTCCCTCAATATGCCCTACGGCAATCTGCAGCACCGATTCCTCCACTCCATGATAAATAGGCAGATAGCAACCAATACTCTCAATCTCAATGTATCCCATTATTCCATTTCCTGATACATTGAGTAAAGATTCATATTCCTGATACTCCTCCTCTGAAAGGCTATAACGATTTCCTTTGCTCCATAAGGTTTCATTGTAGGCTTTTGCCTCTGCCCATAACCTTTCATAATCCTCACGATCCAAATTTGCTACTGCCTCTGCGTAGTCTGCAATGGCCTGAGATTGGTGAAATTTGTTCCAATAGTCACTAACTGTCGGATACAACAGCAAGGACAAGCCTGCAAGCAGGATAACTATTAAAATAACGGTTGAAAAATGTTTCTTCATGCAGGATTCTCCTTGCTGCTGTATGCCGGGGAGGTGTCTGCCTCCCCGACCGCCTTTGTTCACAGCCAAAACCGTAAACAGAGGCATACAACAGACAAATCATGTTCTAGTCAATTCTTTGGCAGCTTTTACTCCTCACTGCTCATGCGCTTTTTCACTACCAGCAAAATGCATGCGCCAACTACCAGGATTCCACCCAGTACGTAGAAGATCGTTGTACCGATACCACCAGTGGAGGGAAGCTCTGCGCCGGTGTTATTCTGGACGCCGACTTCGGTTACGGGTGTAGTGCCGTCATTTACAGTTATTACACCTTCTTTTGATTCTTCATTCTGAGTGATTACAACCTTAATCGGATCTTTTAACAGATTATATCCAGCAGGAGCTGCTGTCTCTACCAGATAATAGGTATCTGCGTCCAGGCCGGACAGGTTAAACCTACCTGTGTCGTCTGTCGTAATTGATGTAACCTTAATAACAGTATCATCAGCAATCTCTCCAGGAGTTGCTACTCTGTAAGCGTTATCGTCTGTCTTAACAAACTGAATCGCATCGCCGTCTTTTGTTCTTCTCAATTCAAATACAGCATCAGCCAGAGGTGTATCATCATCCGTATTCAGTGTACCTGTATATTTGTAAATTCCCATTTCGAAAACATACGTTGTTGTTGTTGTATCCGGGCCCTCTTCCGTTCTGTTATTGTCGCCATATTCAAGGATTGCCCTGTTAGTATTTCCATCTTTTCCAATAACAGCATCTGCATTGACTGTGGCATTGTAAGTAATCACGATCTCCTGATTCGGTATCAGAGAACCAAGGAAGTCGTCTGTAAATTGAACCTCAAAGGTACAGCCATCGTCTAATCCTTCCGTTACAACCGTATAATTATCTGCGGAAACTGGATCGCCGTCTAATGCAACAGCTACACTGGCCGAATCAAAGGTTAAGCCTGCAGACATTACATCATGAAACTTATAATTCTGAATGCCCTTTTTAGTGGTAATTGTAACCCGGAAAGGAACTGTATCGCCCACATCTGCTGTGTTCTCCTGTCCAAACTCATCTGTGAAATCTTCTTTAACTTCCTTTTTGATCTCAGGAATTTCGTTCTTCTCCTGAATCGTTGCTTCCGGATTGGTTGTATCCAGTGAGCACAGGGCACCTGTGGTGGAGTCAAGCAGATAGTATCCTAACTCCAAGCTGTTAAAAGTAACCTTACTTGTCTCTGCGCCATCCTCTGCTGACGGAGCTGTTGCTGTTGTTCCTGTGATATTACTATTGTTCTTCGCATACGCCAGTGCCTCTTTTGCAAATTCTTCTGCATCTGCGCCGTCTTTCCATACCACATATCCATTGCTGTTCAGTTCAACGTATTTGCCGCCAGTCTCAGCGTTCTTGACAAAAGCTTCCCATTCGGCAGCTACTGTGTAGGAATATGCATTTGACGCTGCAACATAGCTTTCCAAATCAAACATTTTGTAAATGGTATAGGTCTGCCCCGGAATGGCATTATCAATGGTAATTGTTCCTGTTCCTGTTTCTGTTTCTTCCGGTGCGGCCATCGCCGTGCTTCCCATCGCCAGTACCAGCATCATAGCTAGCACAAGGCTTAACAACTTTTTCATTTTTTTCATCACTTATTCTCCTTTTCCCTTTTTTATTACTTAAATTTACCAGTTCTTGCGGCCAGGGGCCGCATATTCAGTTCCTGGAGGAACCTGCCCTCCTTTCCCTGAATTTTTTTCTATACATCAGGCTTGCTATCAGTAAGAGGCTGATGCCTGCCATTGTATATAAGTTTGTACCCGTACCGCCGGATTCAGGAAGTTCGTAGATGAGAACACGATTGGTATATCGAACGCTGCTCTCACCTGCCTGGGGAATACTTCCGGAAGCAGTCTTATTCTCTGTCAGGTTTTCTCCCTGCTCTTTTCCGTCCACTACAATTCCGGTAAAGTAATAATAGTCGCTTTCGCCGTCTGGCTCTAATACCGGATTGCCATCCTCACCATATATGGGATTGCCATTCTCATCTTTCTTCTCTTTGTATTTGGTGGCGCCGTTTTTCTCCGTGACTGTGTACCTCGTCCCCTGTGGAAGATACTGCACAACAATATACTCCCCATTCTTTAATGTAAATGTTCCACCATCCCAGACGATCAGATCTGATCCCACTTTATTTCCATTTTTATCATACTTATAGTAGGAATAATCATCTGCCAACGGCGTTACACCATCGCTGACAGTAAGTTTGATCTCAAATTCAAACTCATCCCCGCTGTCCCACTCTACTTCCTTCTCATCAAGATTACTGATCCCTGCTACTCTCTTGTCAACCCGCAACCGGCCATAATCCGCATCCGTAGTCTCAAGGCCTTTCACCGACGCGGAAGGAAGTGTAAACTCCATCCAACAGGTGGAACCGGAAGCGCCACGCTCCGTATAAAAAATATTCAGCTTAAACTTGTTTTTCTCGCAGATTAACTCTCCATTTTCATTCCGACAATCAGGTGATTCATGGCTGCATAACCCCGCTCTTCTCTCTTCGCTTATATAATCCCACAAATTAACATACTCGCCTACCGAGGGGTGAACTCCTCCAATATCGCAGACAAGTTCGCCGTCCAGAAATACCCACATATCGTCGTCACCGTAGAAGCAATACTCCAATGGTCCTACATAATCTTCTGAAAGTTCAAAATCCACTTCATACGACATACCGAAATATGCATTATGGTTCTTACCATCATCTGACGTGGGAAGTTTACCTGGAGTATTCGCCCCAGGGAGTCCTGGATCCCCTTTCGCAAAATTCCGATTATCAGCAAGCGTATCCGTTGCTCCTGAAATAGGATCATGCCCATCTGTTCCCCAGGAACTAGCCGAATCCATCGGCCAGAAATGATTCGTCCAAATAGCATATTGGCCCGGGTGCGAGAAGTTTGCCAGATTTCCAGTAACGATCTCATTATCCCTATTAACCGCATTCAACGTGTAAGTATCACCGCTCCGGTTAAACTGTAAAGAATAATTATCATAAGAGGTCTTTCCTGCTGCCGTTCCATCATTAAATAGTTTCGGCGCATTTACTCCATCTGCGTATTGTATGTGCCCATTTTCATCCAACCCTGTTACCAGTTCAAAAGTACAAATTTGATAAGAATTTGCGTTAGCTTTATTCAGTTCATTTCCATTCCATTTCTGCGTCGTTCCCAACCACGTTCCTGAATTTGCATTACCGAAAGCAAGCTTTGCATCAGTACTCGGAGCATTTTTATCGTAGTTATTCGAAGCATTGATCCCTGATTCCTGTGTATGAAGATACCATTTGCTAGCATCATTCTGCTGGCTTGTAGGCTTCCCGTTTTTTTGGGCGTTGGCATCCGCTGCACTG
>JAETTS010000206.1 GCA_021769025.1 Enterocloster bolteae | reverse complement strand
TTTCTGCACCAGGGGCAGTTTGTCGTCTGAATACATGGAACCAGATATGTCCAGAAGGAATACCAGGTTGGAGGCAGGGCGGCGGGAAAAATCGATCTCCTGCGCCTGGAGGCCGATGAGCAGAAGGTGGTTCTCCTCATTCCAGGGGCAGGCTGAATATTCTGTAGTCACGGAAAATGGCTCTCCGCTTTTAGGCTCCGGGTAATCGTAGGAGAAATAGTTGAGCATTTCCTCGATGCGGACAGCATCCGCGGGAATATCCTGGCCGGAATTGATAAAGCGGCGGATATTGCTGTAAGAGGCTGTATCCACGTCTACGGAGAAGGTAGACAAAGGCTCTTCCAGAACGGATTTATATCCGTTTTCAGAGATATAACGGTATTCCTCTGTGTTATAGTCCTGGCCGCCATAAGCTGCCTGATATTTCATGGACATAGAGGAATCACCGGAAACGGCAGAATTCCCCGGATCCTCCCCGCCATCGAAGGGGTTGCCGTCCCAGGGGGCGGCATCTGCCTCATAGGCACCTCCTTCTGCAGCTGCGGCTGTCTCTGCTGATATTGCTGAGTAGGTGGCTTGTGCTCCTCCTGAACGGGATGAGGGAGGGGCTCCGCAGCCGGAAAGGAGTGCGATGGTTGTAAGAAAGCATAAGCTTGTTTGTATCCATTGGTTCTTTTTTTTCATAATTTTCATAATCTCCTCCATATTCTGCATGGTTTTCGTAGGGTGCCTTTGGTGGCAATCTGCCGGTTTCTTTCCATTAGGCAATTCCAATATGAATCCAATATGATGTGACAGAAATTTTCGCGCGTTGCGGGATATGGCCGGCATCTTACAGTACTGGTCATGGCTGCACCAGGGAAAGAACATCTGAGAGAAACCCATCATCGTCTCTTAAAAGCATTCTGTCATAATAGAAGTCATTGGCTCCCTCTGGCTCTCCCACCACCACCAATGTCTGATCATCTGTAAGGCTGGCGTAGCCGGAATGGAACAGGTAAGCGCCGTTTTCTGTGATCTGGATCTGGGGGGCAAATGGGAACAGAAGCTGCCAGTCACTACCTAGCTGTTTTAACGGAAGGACGTAAGAACTTCCAACCTGCAGCTGGTATAGGATCTGGTTTTCACCGCCTTCCGATGCCACAATAGGGCTTCTTACAGTAAGGGATGTCAACGATTCCGTATAATCCTGGGAGTAGCAGATGGAATCCAGGGTGATATCGTAGACAAGAAGGGCTGCATTCTGGGATGAATCCATCTCCAGGGATACGGATGTGACCGTTCCGAGACACAGAAGCTCCGTATCTGCCAGGATATCTTCTGAAAAATACATGGTGTCTTCCGGTACAGTTACAGCGTGAGGTGGAAGAGACAGGGCGGAATAAGATGCCAAGTTCAGCTGACTGTAGTGGAGCACACCGGCAGTTTTATCAGAAGAGGGTTCATTGACAATACAATCCGCAGTGGTTCGGCTGTCCTCTTCATCTACAAGGGTTTCACCAGCAATCCAGTCGGCAGTGGCCTTGCCAGCCGCCCAATCCGCAGTGGCCTCTTCGTCTACACCAGTCTCACTGGCAGCCTCATTGGTTCCTCCATTTGCAACAGTTTCACCGGCAATCCAGCCTGCAGTGGTTTCTGCAGCGGTCTCCATACTGGATCCTGCCTGATTCCTTACAGGAAAGAGGGTGGAGTACCAGGGACCTGCGATCACCAGAAGGCAAGCGGCAGCTATGATTGCAGTGGTGCCAAAGGAAGCCCATTTATAGACTGTACTGTATGAACTGCGGAATGTTTCTGGCCTTACATGTCCGGAGGTGCGTTTGCGTATGTCTTCATGTTCCGGAAGATGGCCTCTCTCAGGATATTCTTTTAGGTTCCCTTCTATCCGGTCCCACAGATCCGGTGCAGACTGGCTCATTAAATTTTTATACTCCTGTTCCAATGATGATTTCTGTTTCACAGCTGCACCTCCTTTAGTTTTTCTATGGCTGTCCGATAACGCCAGGCCACGGTTCCCGGAGGTTTTTTCAGGATCTTTGAAATTTCCCGGAAGGTTAATTCTCCCATGATTTTCAGGTTAACAATCTGTCGTTCTTCTTTTTTCAGTGTCATCAGTGCCTGCTCAAGGCTAAGCTTATGGCAGATGCTGTCTTCAGCAGAGGGGCCTTCCTGCAGATAATCCGGAATTTCTGCAGTGGGCGATATGCGGCTTTGTTTGCGCAGATAATCAATCGCCATATTCCGTGCAATGGTGATCATCCACGCACGGTGCCCCTTGCCTGGTTTGTATGTATCTGCAATATCCCACAGGCGGATAAAAAACTCAGAGGTGATATCTTCTCCATCCTCACGCTTTCCCACGATATCGGAAACCACAGAAAAAATCATAGGACAGTAAGCTTCATAGATATGCTTCAACCCGTTTCGGTCGTTGTGGAGAATAAGGAGGATATCTTGTTCGAACTGCTGGTCATCCATGGCATTGCCTTCTTTCGCTTTGGCCTTGTATTAATGATACGTTTGAGAACTGGGAAATTTATGGGAAAAAATAAAAGTTTTTTTATTTTTTTAAAACATTTTTATACAGGCCTTTTTTCGTATTATACTTCTGGCTTCATGAGGATGCAAGAAGGGATTGAACAGCAACTTGAGGAGTTCTGGTTCAATAGTTGATAGAAAAAAAGCTGGAAGTATGAGCCAGTGTGTGATAGAATGAAAAGACAGGAAATGGGGAAGAATGTGTACGCTTCGCCAAAGTGTTAAGAAGCAAGGGAGAGAAGGAATCATATGAGAGACTCGAATCAACTAAAAAATATTATAATAGCGGCAGCATCCTTTTTTATTGTTGTTCTTGTGCTGATTTTGTTGATGAGGCTTCAAAAGGATGGAGAAAAGAATGAAGACTGGCGTGTCGAAGGCCAGGTTGTAAGGAAGGAAACCATCATACGGGAAGACAAGGACAATGGGACAGAGGAAGTATTTTTAATCGACTGTGAAGATGAAGACGGCGTTGTCCATACCTTTGAGCTGACCGACACAGCCTTAAGCGGAAATATTACCGCGGAAGATGCATACAAAGAGATCAAGACAGGAAGAGCCTATCGGTTTAAAGTGGGATGGAGGAACAGACAGGCAATGGATAAGGACGGCCATTATCCCAGTATATATGGAGCTGCTTCCCTGGTAGAGTTTAACCTTTCAGTAGCGGCAGAGGAAGAGCAGGCAAAGCAGCAGGCCAAGGACAGGAAGGATGGAGAGGATATCTCTGAGGGGTCTGTTGCAGCGGATGAGGCCGCAGGAATTGCCGGTGGTATAAAAGAGGCTGAGAATGAAGGGCAGGCTGGGGTTACAAGGGCAGCCGGGAATGAAGGGCCAGCCGGAGCCACAGGAGCAGTCGGGGGTGAAGGGCCAGCCGGAGCCACAGGAGCAGCTGAGAATGAAGGTTCAGCCGGGATTACAAGATCTGCAGACCGGGAAAGGCCTGCTGAGACAACGGCCAGGGAATCTTCCAGAGAGTCTGATGGAAGCCGGAGCACCCAGGAAGAGGAAATTCCTTCCAGTTTGGAAATTGGAGGAATTAAGATCGAGCGGGTAGACGAAACTATAGATGAGAAGCTGCTGGAAAGTGTGGAAGAGCAGGTAAAGGCAGAACTGGAAGAGAGTATTCGGGCGGAACTGGAGGAAAGCCTGGAGGCGGAAAAGAGGGCGTTGAGAGAAGAACTGGAGAAAGTGATGGGCTCGGATCTGCTTCATTAATTGCTGGCCGGGAAGAACCGTCATACAGATGGGGATCCAACCGGCTGAAACCAACATAAAGGAGAGCATACATGCTTACATTAGAAAACCTATCATTTGGTGTACAGGAGGAAAAGGGTGAAAAGGAAATCATCCGGAATTTGAACCTGACCATAGGAGAGCATAAATTCATTGTAATTACCGGACCCAACGGCGGAGGCAAATCCACCCTGGCCAAGTTAATCGCCGGGATCGAGAAGCCTACAGAAGGGAAGATTGTCCTTGACGGAGAGGACATTACAGAGAAAGGAATCACGGACAGGGCCAATCTGGGCATCAGCTATGCGTTTCAGCAGCCGGTGCGGTTTAAAGGAGTCCAGGTTCTGGATCTCATCCGTCTGGCGGCCAGGAAAAAACTGTCTGTGGCAGATGCCTGCCAGTACTTATCCGAGGTAGGGCTGTGCGCCAAAAATTACATTAACAGGGAAGTAAACGCCAGCTTATCCGGAGGGGAATTAAAGAGAATTGAGATCGCCACGGTTCTTGCCAGAGGAACCAAACTATCTGTATTTGACGAGCCGGAGGCAGGGATCGATCTGTGGAGCTTCCAGAATTTGATTTCCGTATTTGAGAGAATGAGGGACACAACGAAAGGCACGGTTCTGATCATCTCCCATCAGGAGAGGATTCTCAATATTGCAGACGAGATCGTGGTGATAAGGGATGGACAGATTGCGGCCCAGGGAGCCAGAGAACAGATCCTTCCGGGACTTCTGGGGACCAACTCGGCAGTGGATGCCTGCACCATGTTTTCTAAGGGGGAACGATAAGATGGCAGATTTTGCAAACGTAGACAGCATACAGCTTCGCCTTCTGGAGGAAGTGGCGGACCTGCATCAGGTTCCGGCAGGCGCATTTAACATCCGGGCCAATGGGCAGCTGGCCCAGAGGGTGAACTCAGCCAATATTGAGATTGTATCGAAAGAAGACGGCACTGGGATCGACATTCACATTAAGCCGGGAACCAAGAAAGAAAGCGTCCATATTCCGGTAGTGTTGAGCCAAAGCGGCATCAAGGAGATGGTATATAATGATTTCTATATCGGAGATGATGCGGATGTGGTGATCGTGGCTGGATGTGGCATTCACAATGGCGGCGACCAGGATTCCAAGCACGACGGGCTTCACCGGTTTTTCGTGGGGAAGAACGCCAAGGTGAAATATGTGGAGAAGCATTATGGGTCTGGAGACGGCAGAGGCAAGCGGATCATGAATCCAGGCACGGAAGTGACCATGGAAGAGAACAGCTATATGGAGATGGAGATGGTACAGATCAAGGGGGTAGACTCTACCAAGAGAAGTACCAAAGCCGATCTGGCAGCCGGTGCCAAGCTGGTCATCCGGGAACGGCTTCTAACCCATGGAACCCAGTATGCGGAAAGTGGGTTTGTGGTGAACTTAAATGGGGTGGATTCCAGTGCCAATGTGATCTCCAGATCCGTGGCAAAGGAAGAGTCCCAGCAGCTGTTTATCGCGGAGATCAACGGCAA
>JAETTS010000205.1 GCA_021769025.1 Enterocloster bolteae | reverse complement strand
CCGGGGTTTGACCGGAAGCGGTTTGAGCATCTGATGAAGGCTTTTGATTTAGATAAACGGCGGAAGATCAATACGTTTTCCAAAGGAATGAAAAAGCAGGTATCGGTGATCTGCGGCGTGTGTGCTGGAACGGATTATCTGTTTTGTGATGAGACCTTTGACGGGCTTGATCCGGTGATGCGGCAGACGGTGAAGAGTATCTTTGTGGGGGATATGGAGGAGAGGAATCTGACTCCCATCATTGCTTCCCACAATTTGAGAGAGCAGGAGGATATCTGCGATCATGTGGGGCTTCTCCACAAGGGGGGCATTCTTCTGTCTAAGGATCTGGATGACATGAAGTTAAATATCCACAAGATTCAGTGTGTTCTGAGGCCGGAGACAAAGGTGGAGGATTTGACGGCATTTGATAAGGTAAAGGTGGAGGAACGGGGGAGTCTGTGTACTCTGACAGTCCGGGGAAGCAGAGAGGATGTGGAGGCAGCTATGGAGAGCTATCATCCTATCTTTGCGGAGATCATTCCCCTTTCTCTGGAGGAAATCTTTATCAGCGAGACGGAGGTGGCTGGGTATGACATCAAAAAGCTTGTGCTTTAGGCTGATGAGAGAGGATTTGAAAAGGCGTGTGTGGACTATTGCCCTGACGTTTCTGGGGTTTATCTTTACGATTCTGGTTCCCACTGCGATCAAGTGTAGTGAGTTTATGGAGGAAAGTGCCGCGTGGAATTATTCGGTGAGGCAGCGGATGGCTGCCAATGTGGTGGAGCTTCTGGGGGCCAATGGGATGGCTGTGTGCGTTCTTTTGGCGGCTGGTGTTCTGTGGGCGGTGTCTGGGTTTCATTATCTGCACAACAGTAAGAAGGTGGATTTCTACCACAGCATTCCG
Organism: Enterocloster bolteae; assembly: GCA_021769025.1. The sequence continues at coordinate 4,414 of JAETTS010000205.1, read as the reverse complement.
GTGAAGCGGAGAACCTTGTTTTTGTCGGTGTATCTGGACGGAATTCTGGTGCCGGGGCTGATCTATCTTCTGATGCAGGTGTTGTCAACAGCCCTGGCTGTCCATGCCAAGGTAGGAATCAACCATATCGGTATGATTCCGGTACAGTTTTATGTGTTGAACATGGTCTATTACAGCATGCTTTACACGACGGCGGTTCTGGCTATGATGATGACTGGCAATGTGGTGATTGCCTTGCTGGGGGATCTGGTATTCTGGGCCTACGGTCCGGCGGTGGCGGCTCTGCGGTATTTGTATTATCAGTGGTTTCACACGTTTTATGAGACGGAGGAGGGGCTTTTAAACTTTTCCCGTATGGTTCGGTATTCGTCTCCTTTCGCGGATTACATGTATGCGCTTCAGATTCTGGCGGAAGGGGAGTGGCGGGTGGTTGATCTGATTGGGGCGGCAGCGGTGACAGCGGCTCTGGCTGTGCTGGCATTTTCGCTGTATAAGATCCGTCCTTCGGAGGCAGCCAGGAAGGCCATGGCTTTTCCCAAGACGGAAATGCCTATAAAGGTGCTTTTAACCATTCCCACGGCTTTGGCCTTTGGCATGTTTTTCCAGGCTATCCGTGACAAGGCTTTCTGGCTGGTGTTCGGAACGGTGTTTGGGGCGCTGCTTATTCACTGTATGATGGAGATTATCTATCATTTTGATTTCCGGAAATTGTTTCATAACAGGGTTCATCTGGGACTTTGTATGGCAGTGGCGGTTCTTCTGTCGCTGGCAGGGTATTATGACTGGTATGGCTATGATTCCTGGCTTCCTGATCCGGCTAAGGTGTCGGATGCGGCTGTGATTATGGGGTATCAAGACAACTGGGTGACCTACGGAGGACCCCGGAAGGATACGGTGACAGATCTGGATACGGGGGAGGAGAGGGATTACTATTCCTGGATGTATGGAAGCGGGGATCAGTATGCCTTTGAGCATATGAAGGTGAAGGATATCTATTCGGTCATGGAGGCAGCGAAAAAGGGTGTGCGGGCTTGTGAGGTAAAGCGGAAAAATGCCTATGACTCCGTGGCATTTGAGGCTGAGGAATGGGAGCGATGGGTTATCTGCTTTCGGATGAACAATGGGAAGGTGGTTTACCGAACTTACTCGATCCCTATGGATGAGGAGATGACGGCGGTCCGGGATACCATCCATGACAGCGTGGAATACAAGCAGGGGCTTTATCCGATTCTTACCCAGACGGCTTCGGACACGGTTAAGGCATCGTTCCAGCAGTATGATAAGCAGCAGCCTTTGGATCTGGACTATGAGCAGCTGACCCGCCTTCTCAATGTATATCAGAAGGAATTTGAGGGCCTTACCATGGATACCAGAAGGAAAGAGCTTCCTATGGGGACAATCCAGTTTATGACCAGGGAACATTATGAGGCCTGCTCGCAGGAAAAAGATAAAAGGTATTATGGCATGTGGAACCGGTGCTATTATCCGGTTTACCCATCTTTCACCAGGACGCTGGAGCTTCTTAAGGAGGCCGGGGCCACATGGACAGAGATCCGTGAGGATACGGTGTCCAGTATTGCTATCTACTATGACAATATTGACTATGGGGCATTACAGTCTGTCCCGGCCCAGGAGATGGAGGAAGTTGTGGGCAAGGAACTGGTGTATGAGGAATCGGAGGATATAAAGGAACTGGTTCCGGCCCTTGCGTTCCAGGATTATTTTAATTATAACAGTTTTTATGAGGCGGATATGGTTAATTACCTGAATGTGGCGGTGACTCTGACAGAAGAGGACGGGGAAAATGGAGCAGGAGAAGCCGGATACCGGGGGGAAGACGTTACAAGGGACGGCTCACTGCGGTTCTGCCTGGATAAGAGTAAACTGTCTGAGGAGGAGATGAAGAAGTATCATTTTGATTTGTATGAAATGTGTGGATTGTATGATTGAGCGGGGGATGTAAGAACGGTAAAGAGCCTGTATCTGTTGAGGGATGCGGGCTTTTTGCATTGAGAATTGGAAAGGACTGCGCGCCCTGCTTTAATGGGTATATTTTTTATCGGCGAGTCGGAGGAGAGAGAGGATTCCCTTGCTTCGTTGAGGTAGACTCTGCTGTGGCATCGTTGACTGTCGGTGGTGTGTGCCAGTGGCACACCCTTAGCACAGGCCGAAGCAGAGCATAGACCAACGCAGTCTGATGGAAATTTAGGCAAAGAGGCTTTCCGAAGGCTCGTTTTCCTTTGAGGTGGTATCTGCGATGGGGACATGAAGGTATTGCAAGATAGTTACACGAAACTAAAAATATTTTGCTATTTTATTGAGTGTAGAAATGGGATAGATATTGTCGAATAATGGAAACTATGATACAATCCAGATACGGAAAGTCAGAGAGCAAAAGGCGGCTTACCCTCCTCTTCGGAGGGGCAACCCTCCAGATATCATGCCCATTGGGTACGAAAGAAAGGAGGGCGAAGCAGATGGTTACATATGCTGAATTATTTCAGTTTTGTATTTTCATCGTTGCCCTTGTTGGCCTTTGTTATACGGTCTTCAAGGGAAGAAAGTAGCCGCCACTACTGCAATAGTGACGGCCAGACTATAAAAGTTTGACTTAATCTTTGAGGGTAGGCCACTTCTCTGGCTTTCCCTTCTATATAGACTATACCATATTTGAGGTATGGTTTCAAGAACTTTTTGTGTACACAAAAGTCCTCGTAAAATGAAATTTTAAATTCTACTTCTTCAATGGGGAGTGGAGTTTACCCCTGCACAGATGGTATTTACTCTTGCATACAAAAATGTTATAGTTATGTCTCCTTCTGACAGCAGTAGAAGGAGGATCTCCATGAGTAAATATATCCCTGGCAACCAGAAACATCTTACTCTCAATGACCGTATCTATATTGAAAACGAATTGAACAAAGGTACCTCTTTTAAGGATATCGCAAGGTTTTTATGTAAGAACCCTACTACTATCTCTAAAGAGGTTAAGGCTCACCGCCTCTCTGACTGGTATCATAAAGGCTCCTTTTATAATGCTAAGAATTTCTGCCTCCACCGCTATCATTGTAAAAAGACCAATGCCTGCGGCAAGATCATTCTCTGCGGTGTGAAATGTGCCTCCTGCCCCACCTGTAACCAGGCCTGTAAGGAGTTTCAAAAGGAACTCTGTAAAAGGCTGGAAAGGCCTCCTTATGTCTGCAATGGCTGTGACAAAAAGATTAACCGCTGCACCATTGCCCACAAATACTCTTACAATGCCCGGTTTGCAGACAGAAAGTATCGGGAAAAACTTCGTGATTCCAGAGCCGGCATCAACCTCACCAGGCAGCAACTCCATCAGAAGGATATGGTGATTTCCCCTCTCATTGAGCAGGGACAGTCCCCCCTATCATATCCTGGCTAATCATCCGGAACTTGATATGTCTGTCCGTACCATGTATACCTATCTTGATAAAGGCATCTTTACCGCCAGAAATATTGATTTGAAACGCAAAACCCGTTTCAAACCCAGAAAGTACCACAAAACACAGATCACAGACCGGGCTGCTTTTACAAACAGACTCTATCGTGATTTCTGTTCTTTGGAACTGCCTGCTTTTGTGGAAATGGACACCGTGCATTCATCAAGAGAGTCAAAAAAGACCTTGCTCACCATGTTTTTTACCAAGGAGAAGCTATTCCTGGCCTTCCTTATGAATCGCTGTACCAAAGGCTCCGTACGTCTTGTGTTTGACCGTCTGGAAAAACGCATGGGCACCTATGAGTTTGCTTCCGTCTTTGAACATATATTGACCGACCGGGGCTCAGAATTTGGCGACCCTGAGGCTTTGGAAACAGGAATAAACGGAATGCAGCGTTCCAGCATCTATTATTGTGACCCTATGCAGAGCGGGCAAAAGGGCGGGTTGGAGCAGGCGCATACGCTGTTAAGGATGATACTTCCAAAAGGAACCAGCTTCGAATTTCTGACACAATGGGATGTGAACCTGATTGTAAACCATATCAACTCCGTACCAAGAGAATGTCTTGGAGGCAGAACCCCATACAACACAGCATGGGAAACTATGGGGGAAGAAGTGCTGAGCGCATTTCAGCTTAGACCGATTGCCCCGGATGAGGTGAATCTGATGCCTAAGCTGATCCGCTTTAACCACTAATCAACTGATCGAAATCTGCTGTCAGACTGGAAGTAAACTTTTCACATTTTTGAAATGTGGCCGGTGGAATTCAGTCTCGCACACTGACTTCCAGTGGTCCGATTCACATGCACAGAAATCAAGTATTTTTCGATAAGTTGAGTTAATTATAGCAGAAAACAGGATATTTTGCTCAAAAACTTCCTGTAAAATCAACAAAAAATAACATGAGATGGAATTTAATTCTGCACTGGAATTTAAAATTTCAAGTCAGC
>JAETTS010000204.1 GCA_021769025.1 Enterocloster bolteae | reverse complement strand
AAGCAGACCAATCCGGAGGATGACCCTGAAGGGTTTAAGCGTTTGAGAGAAGCCTACGAGACGGCTCTTTCCTGGGCCAGAATGCCAGAGGAAGAGGAAAAAGGCGAGAAGACAGACATTGAAAAATGGATTGACCGTGGGGATGCAGTATACAAGAATATTTACGACCGGTGTCGGCCAGAAGCATGGAAAGACGTTCTGGACGATCCCATCTGTGATGATTTGGACACCTCCCTTCAGGCCAGGGAAGCCATGATGGCCTATCTGATGGATCACATCTATCTTCCCAATGCAGTCTGGAAACAGTTTGACAAGCGGTTCCAGATTGTGGAAGACAGGGAGAATTTAGAGCAGCAGTTTCCCAAAGACTTTTTAAACTATGTGGTATATTATATTGAAAATACAGAATTTATCAATTATTCCCTGTTCCAGATCCTGGATGAGACAGATATGGATGCAGATGCCTATATCCGCAACTTCCTTGGGGTAAAGCGCCTCATTGATCAGGGACAGATCAAAGATTGCAGGGAGAAGCTGGAAGGACTGGAAGCCTTTGGCATCTATCACCCCTATCAGGACGTGGAGATGCTGCGGATTCTCTATACCCTGATGGAAAAGGCCAGCCAGGAGATGCCGGAAGGCGAGACTTTGGAGGCGACAGAAGGAGGAAAAGAAGCCATAAGGATCATGGAGAACCTTCTGGAGAAATACGGCCAGGACAGCTATGTACAGCTCCACTGTGGCGTGGCCCGGTGGGTTCTGGGACAGGAGGATGAGGCAGCACAGTTGTGGGAGGAGATCCTGGCTCAACAGCCAGCCCACTATATGGCAAAATTTTATATGGTCCGCTATTTGATGAAGAAGGAAGAGTACTATAAGGCCAAAGAGAAGATGCTGGAGCTTCTGGATGTGGATGGCAATGACGATCAGGTAATCGGATATCTTCATACAGCCAATGACGCGTTAATTAAGGAATATGAGGAGCAGCTTAAGGAGGCAAAAGCCAAAGGCCAGTTCCTTGAATTTAAAGATGCCATAGAACTTGCCAGGTGTTATTATCAAAATGAACGGTCAGAAGAAGCCATCGCCATTCTGGAGAAGATGGTGCCTGACGAGGAACAAGAATATGAGTATACCAACCTGTTTGGGCGGGTTCTCTACCGTGCAGATGCCTATGACCGTGCCTGCCCTCAGCTGAAACGGTGGCTGGAATTGATTCGCCAGACACCGGTGGATGACGATGAAGAGCACCAAAAGAGAAGAAGCAGGGAATTTCGGGCCTGCCACATCTTAAGTGGATGTTGCCATGAGATGGGGGACAGAGAGCAGGCTATGGACTATGTGGAGCAGGCGATCCGCGTGGCGGATAATGAAGAAGACCGAATCTCCGCTATGCAGTATAGAGCGTACATGCTGTTTACCCATGGAGAATATGAAGCATGTGTGGATGCCTGTGACCAGGTGATCCGGAAAAATGACCGGTATTTCCCCGCTTACCTTCAGAGGCAGGAGGCGGCATACAAGCTGAAAAAGGGCCAGCAGGTGGTGGATGATTACTACAATGCCGTCAACATTTTCAGCGGATATTTTAAGCCCTATCTTCTGGCTGCCCAGACCTTTTTCTATCATGACCAATATGAAGATGCCAAGGGAGTCCTGGACAGAGCCAGGGAAAATGAGGTGGAGTTCTCCGACAACATGAAGTTGTACCAGGTGAAGATCTTAAGGAACCTGGCGGAGAAAAAGGAGGATCGGGAGCTGCCATTTTCCATTGCCAAGGAGCTTTTGGAGACGGTGAAAAGCCCGGAGACGGATATCGAGGATCTTTCGGAGATCGAGTATGAGATTGCCCTGCTTTACTGGGATGACGCAGACCTGGAAAAGGCTGTGGAATATTTAAACCGCGCTATCGAGAAGAATCCGGAGAGAATGCAGTATCATATGGTAGGCGGACACATTTATCTGGATAAAAAGGCTTACAAAAAGGCGTTGGAGGAATACAACATTGCCAGTGCAGACTATGGGGAGTCTCCGTCCCTTCATTATAATTGCGGCGTGTGCCAGGAGGAGCTGGGGTTAAAAGAGCTGGCTTTAGAGTGTTACAAAAAAGCATTGGAGTACAAAGAAGGATACCGGGATGCCTGTGAGAAGATTGCCAACTACTACAAGGATCGGTACAACCGGTTTTATAACGAGGCGGATTTTGACTTGGCCTTAAGCTATATGAACCGCCAGCTGGCAGTGAGAGAGAACTGTTACTATCTGGTAGAACGGGGCAGAATCTACATGAGCGCCTATAAGCTGGAGGAAGCCATCAAAGATTTTGAGAAGGCTTTGGAATATGTGGACAATGATTGGGCTTCCTATAACAACATGGGATGCTGCTACAAGTATATGGGGCAGTTTGAGAAGGCTATCGAATGCCTTGAGAAAGCGGTAGAGTGCATGGGAGAAGACAAAAGCGTCCTTCCCTACAGCAACATGGCGGATTGCTATGAGGCGCTGAAACAGTATGACAAGGCTATCCAGTGTTATGAAAAGGATCTGAGTATGTTTCCAGACCGAAAGGTGTTCCGAAAGGAAATCGGGCTTCTGTACCAGTATATGGGAGACTATGACAATGCCCTGAAATATTTTGAGATGGAGCCGGGACTGGACGATTATTATGAGAATCTTGCCAATGTCTATTATCTTCAGGGGAAGAAGAAACTGGCCATCCAGACTTACGAGGAGGGTATCCGGAAGGCATCCAAGGAGGATAAGTCGGCTCGGATCAATGACCTGGCATATTTCTACCGCCAGGTTTTAAGAGATAACAGGAAAGCTGAGTACTATTACAAGAAAGCCCTTGCCGCGGCCAAAGATGACGATGACCGCCATGAGCTGGAATGGAAGATGGCGGCTCTGTATTATACCATGGGAAAGAAGGACAATGCCAAGCTGTTTGCCAGAAAATCCCTGGAACATTTTAACAAGGCGGGAAACGGCACAGAAGAAAATTATCTTGGATATCTTCAGTACCGCCCTGCAAGGCTGATGCGGTTCGGATGGATCTATATCTGCCTGGGGGAGACTGAGAAAGGGCTTACGATGTTCCGGCAGATGACCCAGTGCCTAAGGTGCCGCCACTGCCGTCATAAGGAGTGTTTTGAGGCCTATCAATATCTGGGAAGATACTATGAGACGACAGGCGAATATGAGAAAGCCCTGGAATTCTATGAAAAAGCCTACGAAGCCAATGACCAGGATTTGGTATCAGAGATTTCCATCGGGAAAGTGAAAGAGATGATGGGAAAAAAGCGATAAACAGGGATTGTGGAGGAAGATGCATTTATGATAATTGGAATTGATTTGGGGACGACCAACAGCCTGGTGGCATACTTTACCGAAGAAGGTCCTAAAATTATTCCTAACAGGCTGGGGAAAAACCTGACACCGTCTGTAGTCAGCATTGACGAGGAGGAGCAGGTGTACGTAGGGGAATTGGCGGCGGAACGGATGCTTCTGTATCCGGAGAGCGCAGCCAGTGTGTTTAAGCGGGACATGGGAAGCAAGAAGTTATTTAAGCTGCTTCACAAGACTTTTTTGGCTGAGGAACTCTCCGCCCTGGTGCTGCGCGCCTTGAAGGAAGATGCGGAAACCTTTTTAGGAGAGGAAGTAACCGAGGCAGTGATCAGCGTTCCGGCGTATTTTAACGATGCCAGAAGAAGGGCTACCAAGCGGGCAGGGGAGTTGGCCGGACTTAAGGTGGAGCGAATCATCAGCGAGCCTACGGCAGCGGCAGTGGCCTACGGTTTGTACCAGAGTAAGGAGCGGGCCAGGTTTTTGGTGTTTGACTTAGGCGGCGGTACTTTTGACGTGTCGATTTTGGAACTGTATGATACGATCCTGGAGGTACGGGCAGTAGCCGGGGATAATTTCCTGGGAGGCGAGGACTTTACGGCCGTGCTGGAGAATCTGTTCTTTGAGAAGAACCGAAGCCTGGACAGGCTGTCCTTAAATGAGAAGACCTTGCGCCATATCCACAAGCAGGCAGAGTTGTGCAAGCTGGGGTTCTCGGAAAAGAAGGTATCCCAGATGCGTTGCAAGGTGGGGGAAGAGATCTATGAGATGGAGGTAGATCTTCCCAAGTACGAGGAGGCCTGTGAGGAACTTCTGGAGCGGATCCGAAAGCCGGTGAAGAGAAGCCTGGCAGATGCCCATATCCGCCTGTCAGATATTGACAAGGTGGTGCTGGTGGGCGGGGCTACCAAAAGCCCTATTGTCCGGCGGTTTGTAAGCAAGCTGTTTAAGATGCTGCCGGATACTAACATCAACCCGGACGAGGCGGTGGCCTTGGGGGCTGCCATCCAGGGAGCCATGAAGGAGCGGAAGGATGCCATCAAAGAGGTGATCCTTACAGATGTGTGCCCCTTTACCCTGGGCACCGAGGTGGTGAGAGAGTGGGAGAACCATCAGTTTGAGCAGGGGGTATTCTGCCCCATCATTGACCGGAACACGGTGATTCCTGCCAGCCGGACGGAGCGGCTCTACACAGTGAGGGATAATCAGAATAAGATTCGGGTCAATGTCCTTCAGGGGGAAAGCCGGTTTGCCGCCAATAATCTGTCGCTGGGAGAACTGCTAATAGAGATTCCTGCGGCAAAGGCGGGGGAAGAAGCGGTGGATGTGACCTATACGTATGATATTAACTCCATTCTGGAGGTTGAGGTTAAGGTGGTGTCCACGGAAAAGGTGATGAAGAAGGTATTCCTGGGCCAGGATGTGGATATGACGGAGGAGGAGATTGAGGAGAGGTTGAAAACCTTGTCTTACCTTAAGATCCATCCGAGAGACCGGGAGGAGAATAAGTACCATCTGCTTCGGGGGTACCGGGTGTATGAGGAAAGCCTGGGAGATGACAGGCTCTTTGTGGAGACGGCCATACGGAAGTTTGAGAAGGCATTAAATACGTATGACCAGGGACTTATCGAGGAGGCGAAGGTGGAGTTTAAAAAGTTTTTGGAGATGATGGAAGAGTAGGCAGGGGGCTTGCCAAAGGGGACGCTCAGGTAAGGGTTCCTCTCAGTTTGTGGTTTTGGAGCCAGGACCCTTACTTAAGCTGGTTATCGCTTTTGGTGGGAGGAGACGGTGGGAGTTTTTGCTTGCTGGAGGCATGGTCTACCAGGGAATTCTTCTTTAGGAAGCTGGCTCGTTTGATGCTGTCGATGCCGTATTTTTCGCGGATGGCATCGATGGCTTTGTCCATCTGCTCCAGTTTTTGGTTTCTGGGGGTGTGGAACATGTCTAGCTGGGTGAATCCGTCGTCCAAGATGGGGCTGGCACGGACGCTGATTAG
>JAETTS010000203.1 GCA_021769025.1 Enterocloster bolteae | reverse complement strand
TTGGTCACATGGATTCCAATGGACTCTGCCGCAATCCGATTATCCCGGATTGCCATAATGGCCCGTCCTGTCCTGGAATGCATCAGATTCAGGACAATGAACAGGGTGGCTAAAACCAGGATCATGCCGATGGTAAAGGTAGCCGCCCTAGGCGTCCCTGTGATTCCCTGGGCACCCTTGATGATAACCACACCAGCTTCATCCAGGCCCAGAGAGGTGGTATCCTTAATGGAAAAGTGAAACCCGGAGGCATCCTTTCCCACATACATAACATTAATCAGGTTCTTAATAATCTCACCGAAAGCCAGAGTCACAATCGCCAGGTAATCTCCCTTTAAGCGGAGAACCGGAATCCCTATGAGGATTCCAAAGATCCCAGCTACCACTGCTCCCAGGATCAACGCCAGGAAAAACCGAAGTCCTACACTTGGAATAGCTGTCTCCATACACTTGGTAAAAAATGCACCTGCAAAAGCGCCTACACACATAAATCCCGCATGCCCCAGGCTTAACTCCCCCAGAATCCCTACAGTAAGGTTTAATGAGATCGCCAGAATCGCGTAGATACATAAGGGAACCAAAAGGCCCCTTAAAAGGCTTGTCATGCTGCCTGTGGCTTCCATGATTCCAACCAGGCCCCACATCAAAAATACGATTCCATAGGTAATCAGATCCTGAATCAGCACTTTATTCTTTTTCATTCTTCTCACCTACACTTTCTCATTGATCTTCTTGCCCAGAATTCCTGTGGGACGGACTAAAAGCACCACAATCAGCACAGAAAATACAATGGCATCTGACAGCTGGGAGGAAATATAGGCTTTTGATAAATTCTCGATGATTCCTAAGATAATCCCACCGATTAGCGCCCCCGGAATGGAGCCGATCCCTCCGAACACCGCCGCCACAAAGGCCTTGATGCCTGGCATGGAACCAGTGTAGGGGGTTAAGGACGGATAGGTGGAGCACAAAAGCGCACCTGCTATGGCCGCCAGGGCGGAGCCAATGGCAAAGGTGATGGCTATGGTACGGTTTACATTGATTCCCATGAGAGTAGCCGCTCCCTTATCCTCCGAAACGGCCAACATAGCCTGGCCAATCTTTGTCTTCTTAATAAAGGTTGTTAACGCCACCATGATGACAATACAAGTGACAATCGTTACAATGGTGACTCCGGATATGGACAGCTGTCCACCGGCAAGCTTCAGATTCGGAACATTCACCACAGAAGTAAACTGGCGGGCATTGGATCCAAACACCAAAAGGGCAATGTTCTGCAAGAGATAACTGACTCCGATTGCCGTGATGAGAACTGCCAGGGAAGATGCTCCCCTGAGAGGGCGGTAGGCAATGGTTTCAATGACTACCCCCAGAACTGTACACACTGCCACTCCCACCAGAATTCCAACAAGCGGCGGCAGACCCATGGTGCTGACCACTGTGAATATCGCAAAGCCGCCTACCATGATAATGTCTCCATGGGCAAAATTCAGCATCCTGGCAATTCCGTATACCATGGTATATCCAAGAGCAATGATCGCATAAATGCTGCCCAGGCTGATGCCATTAATTAAATAAGACAGAAAACTCATCTTCCCTACCCCTCTTTTTCAAAACAATATTATGTCGAATTATATCATAGGCTACTATGTTACGCAAGTGAAAGTTTATGGCCCACCACCCTCTTACCACTGCCCAGCCAACGAAAACTCTGCCAATCAATTCCAATTGTTATAAAGAAGAGAGGCTGTCTATATGACAACCCCTCCCTGGATCCAGATCATTCCAGATGCCTGATCCCTAAATCTTCTATATCCCTTATACCCTATTGCATCTCATATACGCCGTTTACAATCTTTGCAGCCTTCGGCTCTTTGTCAGGCTCGCCTGCTGCGTTCCAGGACATGCCGGAACCGGTCAGGCCGTCGATGGTAATCTCTGTCATAGCTGGCTTTAAGGCATCACAGATAGCGGAAGCATCCATGTCCGGAGTCACGCCGGATTTCTCGATAGCTGCCTTCAATGCATAAACTGCATCGTAGGAATCTGCTGCAAACTGGTTGGGCTCCTCGCCGTATGCCGCTACATAATCAGAGGTAAACTTCTTGCTGGATTCCTCGGTTGCGGAGAAAGGAGTCAAAAGCATAACGCCTTCTGCCAAGGACGTATCAAAGTTCTCAACAGACAGGATACCGTCCATACCGTCTACACCGAAGAAGATGGTCTCAAATCCCTTGTCACTGGCCTGCTTTAAGATGATGGAAGCCTCCTGATAGTAGATCGGAAGGAACACAAGCTCTGCATTGGCCTCTTTCGCCTTGTCAAGCTGTACGGAGAAATCCGTTGCATTGTCAGCCGTAAACGCCTCATCTGCTACGATCTCCAGGCCCTGATTGCTGGCTTCCTTCATAAATGCCTCACGGATACCAGAAGAGTACTCTGTGGAACTGTCATAAATAATCGCAATGGTGGTAGCCAGCTTGTTCTCACCAATGTACTTTGCCGCTGCCATACCCTGATCCGGGTCTGAGAAGCATACACGGAATACGTTGTCAGGAGATACACACTCTACGGCAGAACCAGATGGTGTGATCTGGAACATATTGTCATTGGCTGTCTCTGCTGACACTGCGATACAAGGGCCAGATGTGGTGGAACCTACGATCATCTGTGCGCCCCAGTCTTTTAAGGTGTTGTATGCATTCACAGACTTCTGGGCATCGTGCTCGTCATCCTGTGCGTTGAGTTCCAGCATGTAACCGCCAACGCCGCCTGCTGCATTGATCTCCTTTACTGCCAGATCGGCACCATTCTTAACCGCATTGCCATAAGCTGCTGCCCCACCGGTTAACGGTCCGATAACACCAATCTTAAACGCGCCTTCCGCTGCGCCAGAATTATCAGATGCCCCTGCGGTTGTAGTCTCTTCACTGCCTGCCGCTGCGGTTGTGGTCTCCCCGCCGGCTGCTGCAGTAGTCGTATTTCCTCCTCCATTGCCGCCACAGGCAGCCAAAGAGGCAACCATAGCTGCTGCCAAGCCAAATGTAATCAGTTTTTTCATAATTTTCTTTTCCTCCTCATAGAAATTCTTTCATGTAAAAACTTTCTACATTATAACTTTATCATTTTCGCTTGTCAACACTTTCCTGCAATGCAGCCCTACATAGAAGTTATATGTACTATTCCTTCATGTTATCCTATATAAAAATATGATTCCCTTTTGCTGTCTCCATCAAAAAATCTTCTCACCAGCCACATATTTCCCCACAAGCTGCCCTTTTTCCCCTGACAGATATAAAAACCTGGCCAGGCGTTCCCGGATCCCCCAGTTTTCTAAGCGAGGGATTGCCTGGTCATCCCCGATCAGGACATCTGCCTCATAGCCTTTTTCAAAGCTTCCCACGTTTCCGAAGAACGATCCTCCGCCTACGGTAGCCAGATAGAATCCCTCCTCCAGTGTCAAAGGCTTTGCATCCTGATCTACCAGCCGCCAGTAAAGCTTGGACACAGCGATGGCATCTGTGATACAACGGAACATGGACAGGTTGGCACCGCCGGCTAAGTCCGTCCCAAGGCCTATGGAAAGCCCCAGTTCCAAGTATCTGCGAACCGGCGCGATTCCAGAGGACAGGTTCACATTGGATTGAGGGCAATGGGCGATATAGACCCTGTTCTTTTTCATTCTTAAGACTTCCTCTTCGGTTGAATAGACGCAGTGGGCCATCACCGCCGGGCCACCTCCATCCCTTTCACCCCCAAACAACCCGAAGCGGTCATACACATCCCCGTAAAAGGCGGACCACGGGTACAACTCCTTTACCCATTCCACCTCCGATGGATTTTCGGAGAGATGGGTCTGTACTGGCAGGCTGTACTGTTTCCTCAGGCTCCCAAGGCCTTCTAACAGGCCAGCGCTGCAGGTGGGTGCAAACCGCGGTGTTAAAATGGGCTTCACATGTTCATAGGCATTCATTGTATCCAGAAGCCACTCCTTCGTGTCCAAAAGGGAGGAGGAAGCATCCTTCTCCCGCAGGGAATCCGGGCAGTTCTGGTCCATGTTCACTTTCCCAACATAGGTTTTCAGATGGGTCTCTTCCAGCGTATCCATCAGGCACCGGGTAGCCGGCACATGAACCGTGCCGAATATCACCGCCCTGGTGGTAGGGCTCCTTTTTAAGTCCTCGGCAAAGGTTCCATAAGCTTTCCTGGCATACTCAACAGATCCATAACGGCTTTCTTCCGGAAAGGTATGGGTTTCCAGCCAATCCAGAAGTTCCAGATCCATCCCAAGGCCGCAGAAAGAATACTGAGGCCCATGGAGATGAAGATCCGTCATCCCCGGAATAATAAGGGCATCCCCATAATCTGTCACTGGCAAACCTTTAAACTGTTCTGGTATCTGCTCAAATACCCCCTGGCAAATCCCCTGGCAACACACCAGATATCCCTGCTCTGTGACGGACAGTTCTGTCTGGGATTTGCTGTAAACAATGTTTCCTTTTAAAATCCATGAATGTTCTCTCATCTGCTGTTCCTCCTTCCATCGTCTTGTCTCTGTTACCCTTTTTACCTGTGTGCCAGCCTCCTGGCGCTCACTGTAATCAAAACCTTCTGGCCTGTCAGAAAGAAAACGCTTCCTGCATCAGCAATATCATTTATTTTGCTGTTTGAGAAATCGCGAAGAGGCCGCTTCAGGCTACATTATCTCTGACAATCAAACAGCAGTTAAATGGCATTGTTTCATCAGACCTCTTTTGCAACAAAAAAAGCTGGCTACATCCAATCATGTAGTCAACTTTTACGGTAGTTGGTAGAAACTTCCGGCCAATCCCGGAATTATACACAATTAAGGCACAATCTATTACGATATTTCTATCATATCATGAAATGGGATATCTGTCCAGAGGCCCATGGAACGATAAACGATGACGTAAACGATGAATTGTAATTATTCGTTATTGCTCACAGATGCCCTGTGAACGTAACCGCATATGCTTTGGCCCCATAACTATACTGATTATTCTACCTCATTCAATCCCCCAATCACTTCCTGGTACATTTCCTCCAGGCTCTTTTTCGGAACCCATCCCAGCTTCCGAAGCTTCTCTCCGGACAGTTTAAGCCCGGTGTCCGGAGCATAATCGGTTTGGGCAGGGTTTTCCTCCTCAATTTTAACTTTGCTCTTCCCTCCTGCCACCTTTTTAGCCACCAGAACCGCCATATCGCGGATCCGCATGGTATTGGCTTCATTGACTACATTATAGGCCTCTCCATCCTTTCCTTTGTATAAGATAGTAAGGATGCCCTCCACAGTATCATCCAGAGCACAATAATTTCCCATGGATCTTCCGCTGGTCTTCAGGACAAGATCCCTTCCCTCATAGGCTGCCCTGGCAAACTGCATGTATACCCGGTTGT
>JAETTS010000202.1 GCA_021769025.1 Enterocloster bolteae | reverse complement strand
ATACAGCTACGCCTCAGGGGTTGTGCGCTTCTTTGGTGAATGAGGAAATTCTATCGAAGACGAAGATCATTGACTTAAGCGCGGATTTCCGCATCAAAGATGTAGCGGTTTATGAGGAGTGGTATAAAATCAAACATCTGTCACCTCAGTTTATTGGGGAAGCAGTCTATGGCCTTCCAGAGCTTAACCGGGAGAAGATTAAAAAGGCAAGGCTGGTAGCCAATCCGGGATGCTATCCTACCTGTTCTACGCTGGCGGTTTATCCATTGGTGAAGGAAGGGCTGATTGACACGGATACGCTGATTATTGATGCCAAGTCCGGGGTGTCCGGGGCTGGCAGAGGGGCTAAGGTGGATAATCTGTATTGCGAGGTAAATGAAAGCTGCAAGGCATACGGGGTGACATCCCACCGCCATACGCCGGAGATTGAGGAGCAGCTGTCTTATGCGGCGGGAAAACCGGTGGTGCTTAATTTCACGCCTCATCTGATTCCGATGAATCGTGGGATCCTGATCACGGCCTATGCATCACTTGCGAAGGATGTTTCTTATGAAGTGGTGAGGGCAGTGTACGATAAATATTATGAAAATGAGCCGTTTGTCCGTGTTTTGGAAAAGGATGTGTGCCCGCAGACCAGATGGGTGGAGGGGAGTAATTTTGTGGATGTGAATGCCAAGATCGATCCCAGGACAAATCGGGTAATTATGATGGGAGCCATGGATAATGTGGTGAAAGGCGCAGCAGGACAGGCAATGCAGAATATGAACCTGATGTTTGGGTTGCCGGAGAATATGGGGCTTAGACAGATCCCTCTGTTTCCATAAAGAAAAGCGCTGTACAGAATGCAAAAACGTATTCTGGCGTGTCGTATGGTCTGCGCAGTCCTATCGTGAGGAGTTGTACGGTCTGCGCAGTGAGTGCGCAGACCTACCATGAGGGTTCGGGACTTTCACAGTAAATTAGGAGCAAATTGAGAATGGCAGGAACAATGAGCATCAATATCCGTGTTATGACACCGGATGATTATGACAAAGTATATGAGCTGTGGCTGAGCATTAAGGGGTTTGGTATCCGCTCCATCGATGACTCCAGGGAGGGGGTGGAGCGGTTTCTGAGAAGGAATCCTACCACCAGCGTGGTGGCGGAGCAGAACGGTCGGATCGTAGGCTCTATCATGTGTGGCCATGATGGGAGAACCGGATGCTTTTACCATGTGTGTGTTGCGACGGATTACCGGAAGCACGGGGTAGGGTACCGGATGGTGCGATTTGCCATGAAAGCCTTGATCGACGAGGGTGTGAGCAAGGTGACACTGATTGCTTTTAAAGAGAATCAGGTTGGAAATGTATTCTGGCAGAGTCTCGGATGGACCGGGCGGGATGATGTGAATTATTATGAGTTAGTGCTCAACCAACAAAATATCACAAACTTTGTAAAGTAGGAGGGAGGCAACAAATGAATGTTATAGATGGAGGCATTACGGCGGCAAAAGGATTTTTGTCTGCTTCTACGGCGGCGGGAATCAAGTATAAAGACAGGACTGATATGGCTATGATCTACAGTGAAACGCCTTGTGTGGCAGCAGGAACATTTACCACCAATCTTGTGAAGGCGGCTCCGGTGAAATGGGATCAGCAGGTAGTGTATCATGAGGACAGCGCCCAGGCAGTGGTGATCAATGCAGGAATCGCCAATGCATGTACTGGGGAGGAAGGATATGGATATTGCAAGGCCACGGCGGATGCAGTGGCAAAGGTTCTGGGAATTCCAGCAGAAGGGGTTCTGGTTGCATCCACAGGGGTGATTGGTATGCAGCTTCCCATAGACCGGATTGTGGCAGGTGTGAATAAAATGGCACCGGCTTTGGATGGAAGTCTGGAAAGCGGCACGAAATCTGCCCAGGCGATCATGACCACAGACACACAAAAAAAGGAAGTGGCGGTTCAGTTTGAGATCGGAGGAAAGACGGTAACTATTGGAGGCATGTGTAAAGGATCCGGAATGATCCACCCCAACATGTGCACCATGCTGGGATTTGTAACTACCGATGCAGCCATTTCCAAGAAAATGCTGCAGCAGGCATTAAGTGAAGATGTGAAAGACACTTACAACATGGTTTCCGTAGATGGAGATACCTCCACCAATGATACGGTGCTCTTGCTGGCCAACGGTATGGCAGGTAATCCGGAGATCACAGAGGAAAACCAAAACTATCAGACATTTAAAAAAGCTCTTCATATAGTAAATGAGACACTGGCAAAGAAAATTGCTGGGGACGGAGAAGGCTGTACGGCATTATTTGAAGTAAAGATTATAGGTGCAGACACCAAGGAGCAGGCAGTAACCCTGTCAAAGTCAGTGATCACATCCAATTTGACCAAGGCTGCCATCTTCGGCCACGATGCCAACTGGGGGAGAATTTTATGCGCTATGGGCTATTCTGGAGCGCAGTTTGATCCGGAAAAAGTTGATTTATTTTTTGAGAGCGCTGCAGGGAAGATTCAGATCATCGAAAATGGCGTGGCAGTGAATTACAGTGAGGAAGAGGCGACGAAGATTCTGTCCCAGCCGGAGGTAACCGCTGTGGCAGATATCAAGATGGGAGATGCCACAGCCACAGCCTGGGGCTGTGATTTAACCTTTGATTATGTAAAGATCAATGCGGATTACCGTTCTTAGTGTTGGCTTCTTTTGCGACACTTTAAGATCCAAAAAATCCAAAAATTAAGAAGGAGAATATCCATGGAATTAGACCAGACCATAATGCAAAAGGCAGAGGTTCTTATCGAGGCCCTGCCCTATATCCAGAGATTCAACCGCAAGATCATAGTCGTGAAATACGGCGGCAGTGCCATGGTAGACGAAGAACTGAAACGTCACGTCATCCAGGACGTGGTGCTGTTAAAGCTGGTTGGCTTTAAGCCTATCATCGTTCACGGAGGAGGAAAGGAAATCAGCAAATGGGTAGGCAAAGTAGGAATGGAGCCTCATTTTGTAAACGGCCTCCGGGTGACCGACGAGCCTACCATGGAGATTGCAGAGATGGTTCTCAACCGGGTAAACAAAAGCCTGGTGCAGCTGGTAAACGAACTGGGAGTGAAAGCGGTAGGTATCAGTGGAAAAGACGGCATGATGCTAAAATGTGAGAAACGGTATTCCAAAGGCGAGGATATCGGATTTGTAGGAGAGATCACAGAGGTTAATCCCAAAGTGATCTACGATCTTCTGGAAAAGGATTTTCTGCCTATTATCTGTCCAGTGGGCTTTGACGATAAATATTATACATATAACATCAATGCAGATGACGCTGCCTGTGCCATCGCCAGGGCAGTGAGGGCGGAAAAGCTGGCATTTTTGACGGATGTGGAAGGAGTGTACCGGGATTTTGAGGATAAGTCATCCCTGATCTCTGAGATGGAAGTGGATGCCGCCCAGGCGTTTGTAGACAGTGGCTCCTTAGGCGGCGGAATGTTGCCTAAGCTTCAGAATTGCATTGACGCGATCCGCGACGGAGTATCCAGAGTGCATATTCTGGATGGAAGGATTCCTCACTGTCTGCTTCTGGAGATTTTCACGAACAAAGGAATCGGCACGGCTATTCTGAACCGGAAGGAGGAGCATTATTATCATGCAGAATAAAACAGAAACCATCGAGATGGCCGAGCAGGTCTTATACAAAACGTACAACCGGTTCCCAGTGGTTTTTGACCACGGAGATGGCGTATTTCTCTATGATTCGGAGGGGGAGGAATATCTGGATTTTGGCGCTGGGATCGCCGTTATGGGATTGGGATACAATGATCCAGAATATACCCTGGCTTTGACGGAACAGGCGGGAAAGCTGCTTCATACGTCCAATCTATTTTACAATCAGCCTGCTGTAGATGCAGGGCAAAAGCTTTTGAAAGTTTCTCAGATGGAGAAAGTGTTTTTTACTAACAGTGGCACAGAGGCTATTGAAGGGGCGCTTAAGATTGCCAAGCGGTATTCCTTTAACCGGGATGGCCGCGGCGGACATGAGATCATTGCTATGAAGCATTCTTTCCATGGAAGAAGCCTGGGAGCCCTTTCTGTGACTGGCAACGACCACTATCAGGAGCCGTTTGCACCGTTATTGCCGGGGATTCGATTTGCCCGGTTTAATGATTTAGACAGTGTGAAAGAATTGGTAAATGAGAATACCTGTGCGATTTTGATGGAGACAGTTCAGGGAGAAGGAGGCATCTACCCAGCTACGGAAGAATTTTTGAAAGGGGTACGGGCCTTGTGTGATGAACATGGAATGCTTCTGATTCTGGATGAGATTCAATGTGGTATGGGAAGAAGCGGCCATATGTTTGCATGGCAGAAATATGGAGTGAAACCAGATGTGATGACCGTGGCGAAAGCCCTGGGAAACGGTGTGCCTATCGGGGCGTTTTTGGCCTGTGGAAAGGCAGCTTCGGCGATGCAGCCAGGGGATCACGGTACCACTTACGGAGGAAATCCATTTGTTTGCGCTGCTGCGGATAAGGTGCTGGAGTTGTTTGAAAAAAGGCATATCACAGAGCATGTGGAAGAAGTAGGGTGTTACCTGTGGGAGAGGCTGGAACAGTTTGTGGAAAGTCATGATTGTGCCGTAGGCCATCGCGGAGTGGGGCTAATCCAAGGGGTGGAGTTTAACAGGCCAGTAGGGGAGATTGTGAAGAAAGCTCTTCTTAAAAATCATCTGGTGTTAATCAGCGCTGGAAGTCATGTAATCCGTTTCGTTCCTCCTCTGGTGATTACGAAAAAGGATGTGGATGTGATGATTGGAAAATTAGAGGAATCGTTGTAATATTAGGGTAGGTTTAATTGTGTCAACTGAAAGAACGTGTTTCGTGTAAGGCGGGAGAAGTATGAATCAGGGAGTAAACAGACAGATGAAACAGGTTACAACCAGACAGAAAAAGAAAAATGCGGTTACAGGAATTGTGTTCGGGGCCTTAGCCCTGATGTTTGGAGCCATTCTGGCAGTTACAGGGATGTTTTTTTTCATCGATGCCAGTGTGGAAAGCAAAAAAAGCCAGGCTAAAGAATCAATATTTGATCCGTGGGAGACAGGTAGTTCTGCGCAGGAATCCTATAAGACAGTAAATGCCATTGGATTGACCTATGACTTTGCTGTGGATTTTAAGGAGACTTACCACTATTATTTTGCATTTGATGAAGAAGGCCATTCTGTCATTGTAAAGATGAAGGGTGAGTTGGAACCGGAGTACCAGGTACTGGTGGATTTTATGTATGGAGATGAATCTATGGAGGTGCCGGAACCAGTGTGCATCCGCGGCGTGGCCACAGCTATCGAGGATGATATCCGTGAGTTTGCCATTGAATACATGAATGAAATGTATGAAGATGAATTCTTAAATGAGGATAATTTTGAGAATTATCTGGGACGTGCCTTTCTGGATACTACCATCAAGC
>JAETTS010000201.1 GCA_021769025.1 Enterocloster bolteae | reverse complement strand
AGCGGGAATACAAAGGGGATTTGTTGGCATTGGGGAGGGACGATCTGCTGGTGATTGAAGGAATTCACTGCCTGAATGACCGTTTTTCCTATTCTCTTCCGAAGGAAAGCAAGTTTAAGATCTATATCAGTGCTTTAACGCAGTTAAACATTGATGAGCATAACCGGATTCCTACTACAGATGGAAGGCTGATCCGCCGTATGGTGCGAGATGCGAGAACCCGAGGCGCTTCTGCCAGGGATACCATCAAGAGATGGCCCTCTGTAAGGCGAGGAGAGGAAGGGAATATTTTCCCGTTCCAGGAGGAAGCGGATGTCATGTTCAACTCGGCGGCTGTATATGAGCTGGCGGTGCTAAAGCAGTATGCAGAGCCTATTTTGTTCCAGATTCCAAAAGACTGTCCAGAGTATCTGGAGGCCAAACGGCTGCTTAAGTTTTTGGATTACGTACTGGGAGTCAGCAGTGAGAACATTCCGCAGAATTCCATTGTTCGGGAGTTTATCGGTGGAAGCTGCTTTAAGGTATAGGCAAGTGTGTCTGAAGAATATGGTAAAAGAAATTGGCAAGAAAATAGACAGGAAGGGAAACCTGTGGTAAAATAAAACTTGTATTTGAGTAAGACAGATGGTCGCTGCCGCAAACGCTGAAAGGCTGCGGGAGAGGAAAGTCCGGGCTTCACAGGGCAGGATGCCAGATAACGTCTGGCGGAGGCGACTCTAGGGACAGTGCAACAGAAATATACCGCCGGTTTTAACCGGTAAGGGTGGAAGGGCAGTGTAAGAGACTACCGCCTGGCTGGCAACAGACAGGGCACATGTAAACCCCATTCGAAGCAAGACCGAACAGAAGGCATAAGGCGGCCCGTCTGCCTTCGGGTAGGTTGCTTGAGCCTGGCGGCGACGCCAGGCCTAGACAGATGACCATCCAACGACATAACCCGGCTTACCGTTTTGCTCAAAGACAGGGCTGTTTTGACAGCCCTGTCTCTTTTTAGGATATTTTCTCCAGTAATTCACTGTGTTTCATAACTACGGTTTTTAAAACATCAATATCCCGTTTCATTTCATGGATTTCTGGCGTTGTTCGTTCATATCGCTTTGCAGCCGGAACATAGTTTTCTGCTAAAAGGCTGACTTTTCTCCCAATTTCATTTTCCACATAGGTCCGGAAATCCTGAACATTACTGTCTAACACTTGGAACTTGAATTTCAAATCCTGGACATCGCAGCTTAATACTTGGAACTTGAATTTCAAATCCTGGACATCGTTGTCTAATGCTTGGTAATTGAGTTTCAAATCCTGAACGTCAGTCTTTAAGACTTGAACATCGCTCCTTAAATCCTGAACATCAGTCTTTAAGACTTGAACATCGCTCTTCAAATCCTGAACGTCAGTCTTTAAGACTTGAACATCGCTCCTTAAATCCTGAACATCAGTCTTTAAGACTTGAACATCGCTCCTTAAATCCTGAACGTCAGTCTTTAAGACTTGGACATCGCTCTTTAAATCCTGAACGTCAGTCTTTAAGACTTGAACATCGCTCTTTAAATCCTGAACGTCAGTCTTTAAGACTTGAACATCGCTTCTTAAACCTTGAACATCTAATTGCAAATCATGTAAATCATTTTTGGTATCTCTTAAGTCCTGCTTAAGTGGTTCCAGTTCAGTCCTTAATATGAGGACAAATTCATTTTCCGTCATGGCTGTGCTCCTTTCTGCGGCTGTATGGGTCCCGATGGTGCATTCGTGAATTCTTGCTGCTTTCGCTGCATGGCATGGATATGTTGCAGCATCTCTATTGCCTGATATGACCATCCTCTGTTTTAAGCGGCCATACGGGAATCTTTGCTTACGTCTTCAATGATTTTATGGTAACATATGGAAGCGTTCAGGTCAAGCGACAGATTGATGGTATGTCAATGGCATTGTACCAATTTTTCTGTAGCAGGCCATTCATTCGCAGGCTGATATTCAAAACCAAATGAAATCTGGAACATGTAGTGAGAATTCACCGGAACCTCAGATTAATTAGATAAAAAAACTATATCATGTAACATGGAGATTTGCAATCGATAAACGAAAGAATTTCGTAAATTTATAGAATATTCATAAATTTACCTGGAATCCGGCCTGCCTGTGAAAGGAGAAGCAAAATGGGCCGGATTCCGATATGATTCAGTTAGGTTAGGATGTAAGCTTTCCCGTAATGCCATTGCAAGGCTGCACTCAGCGTAACAACTCCGGGAGAAACTGGGATAAGCCGTAGTAGATCTGCCCATCCAGGCCAACCGTTTTCTCTGCACATACCATGGAGTTTAAAATGGCCTCATGAGCCGCTTCGGCGGCAGCCTTAAAGGCCAGATTGATCAACGTTTCATGAATCATGGTCTGAGAAAGGAGTGGTTCCTTCGAAGCTGCTGGGATCCGATTGGCCGTGGTAAATCCGATCATCACCTCACCACTTCCATGGCCGGTATAGGCTCCGGTTCTGGCAATTCCCACGGCTGTCCGCCGGATAATCCGTTTCAGCTGTCTGGAAGAAACCGGAAGGTCTGTGGCTACAACAGTCATGATCGATCCCTGATCGCACTGGGAGACCGCCATACGTTCTAGTTTCTTTTTCTTCTCCAGGATCACTGTTCCTGCCGGGATGCCGTTGAGGACAAAATCTTCTGTGGAGCCAAAATTGGACTGTACCAAAACGCCGATGGTATACTCTTTTTCTCCAACGGAGAGGACTCTGGAAGCAGAGCCAATGCCGCCCTTTAAGCCATAGCAGATGGTTCCGGCTCCGGCACCCACATCCCCCTCCGGAAAGGATTCCCCTGCGCAGCGTATGGCTTCCAACACATGTTCTTCCTTAACGGCCCGTTTTTGAATCTGGTTAATGGAGCTGTCGTTGCATTCTCCCACAACTGGGTTCAGGCTGTGAACCTCCACGCCGTCTTCCTCACACCTGGTAAGCACATACTGGGCAATGGCATCCCACACCAGGCCTACGTTTAAGGTGTTGGTAAGGGCGATGGGAGTCTCCAGAGTTCCCAGTTCGTCGATCTGGATCAGGCCACAGCTTTTTCCAAATCCATTGTGCACATAGGTGGCAGCTGTGTACTTATTGGCAAATGGATTATCCCCTCCGGGAAGGATTACTGTGACTCCGGTATGGTTTTCTTCATTTTTTATAGTAGCGTGTCCCACCAGTACACCGGGCACATCGGTTATTTTATTCCGTTTTCCTGTCTTCATGGTGCCTGGAATAAGATTGTAATCACGAATTCGTTTCTGGTTCATACTTGTTCCTTTCAAAGCAGGGGTGTCTGCTTCTATCACGTTTTCCTGCTTTTATTTCCCGTATTTTTCTTCACAGTACAGGCAGCGGTAAGTTTCGGTCTTCTCATCGGAAAGATAGAACACATCCGGCAGTTCCTGCTCGATGGAAGTGATGCAGCGAGGGTTTTTGCAATGGATGACATTGGTGATTTTTTTCGGAAGCTTTAAGGATTTTTTCTCCACAATCGTATTGTCCCGGATGACATTGACCGTAATATTGTGGTCGATATAGCCTAATACTTTCAGATCCAGACTGTTTAAGTCCCCCTCTATTTTGATGATGTCTTTCCGGCCCATCTTGCTGCTTTTGGCATTCTTGATGATAGCCACCTGGCACTCCAGCTTATCAAGTCCTAAGTGGTAGTAGATATCAAGGCTTTTGCCGGCCTGAATGTGATCCAGTACGATACCCTCTTTTAATCCGCTGATATTTAACATGGCTTTTCCACCTCCAATAATGTCATAATCAGAGCCATTCGCACATACACTCCATATTGAACCTGACGGAAATAGGCTGCTCTGGGATCGTTGTCCACCTCCACAGAGATCTCATTGACTCTTGGAAGGGGATGAAGGACAAACATATTCTCTTTGGCCAGCTTCATCTTGGCCTTGTCCAGAATGTAGCAATCCTTTAAACGGATATAGTCTTCTTCATTGAAGAAACGTTCCTTCTGGACGCGGGTCATATACAGGATGTCCAATTCTGGCATGGCTTCATCTAAGTTGCCCACCTCTTTAAACTCGATGTTTTTCGCCTTTAAGACATCCTCACGGATATATTCTGGCACCCGCAGCTCAGGAGGGGAGATAAGGACAAAACGGATGTCCGGATAGCGGACCAGGGCATTGATCAAGGAATGGACTGTACGGCCGAACTTTAAATCTCCGCACAGGCCTACGGTCATACCGCTTAACCGGCCAAGAAGAGAGCGAATGGTCATAAGATCTGTGAGGGTCTGAGTGGGATGCTGGTGCCCTCCGTCGCCGGCATTGATCACCGGGATAGAGGAATGAGTAGCTGCTACCAGGGGAGCTCCCTCCTTAGGATGTCTCATAGCACAGATGTCCGCATAGCAGGAGATGATGCGGATGGTGTCCGCCACGCTTTCTCCCTTGGCTGCAGAGCTGGAATCGGCAGAAGAAAAGCCAAGAACACTTCCGCCTAAACTTAACATAGCGGATTCAAAACTCAAACGAGTTCGGGTGCTTGGCTCATAAAATAAAGTTGCAATTTTTTTACCATCACATACGTGGGCGTATCTGGGAAGATGATGCTCAATATCGGAGGCTAAGTCCAATAACTGATGGATCTCTTCAACCGAGAAGTCTAGCGGATTTAACAGGTGTCTCATGGTTTTCTCCTTTTTTCAATAATCGTTGCAGTATCGCCGTCCTTTATTATATCGGATTCCTGGAAAGATTGCCACATTTTTCTGTGTCGTTAAGGAAACTTTAAGGAACTTTAAGAATAAAAAACAGGACAATCACCGCCATGTGGTGTAAGATAGACTGTAATTATGGATATCGCTGGGAGTATCTGGGTTCAGGAACAGATAGAAAAGGAAATCATTAAAAGCAGGAGGAAGTAATTTCGTGTCGCCGATTCCTATGATTGAAGTGAAACATTTATATAAGATATACAAAGTTGGGACTACCAAGGTTCATGCCCTGGACGGCGTGGATTTTTCCATTTACAAGGGGGAATTCTGTGCTATCGTAGGCCCTTCCGGATCCGGCAAATCTACTTTGTTGAATATGCTTGCAGGCCTGGAAAAGCCATCCAAGGGAGAGATCGTTATTGACAAGATCCATATCGAACATATGACTGAGAACCAGCTGGTGGAATTTCGACGAAAGCGGGTGGGATTTATCTTCCAGTCCTACAATCTGTTGAAAACGCTTAATGCGGTGGAGAATGTAGCGCTTCCTTTGTCTTTCCGCGGAATCCCCAGACGCAAGCGCAATGCCATAGCGGTAGAATACCTGAAACTGGTAGGCTTGGAAAAGCAGATGAAGCATATGGCCAATGCCATGTCTGGCGGCCAGCAGCAGAGAGTGGGAATTGCCAGGGCGTTGGCAGTGAATCCCCGGATCATATTTGCGGACGAGCCTACAGGCAATCTGGATTCCAAGACGACTATGGAGATCTTGAAACT
>JAETTS010000200.1 GCA_021769025.1 Enterocloster bolteae | reverse complement strand
GCAGATAAGATATCTGTAAATTCCGCAGCGATTGACCGTCCGGAGCTTATCAGCGAAGCTTCCTTAAAGTTTGGCAGCCAATGCGTGGTGGTAGCCATTGATGCTAAGCGAAGGACAGACGGGGGCTGGAACATTTACAAGCACGGCGGAAGACTTGATACAGGCATTGATGCCATTTGGTGGGCAAAAAAAGCAGAAGAGCTTGGTGCCGGTGAGATTCTTCTTACCAGTATGGACTGTGACGGAACAAAGGCAGGGTACGATTTGGAATTGACCAGGGCAGTTGCAGATAGTGTGTCCATTCCCGTGATTGCTTCCGGAGGTGCAGGGACACTTTCCCATTTTTATGATGCACTAAGTGAAGGCGGTGCAGATGCAGCTCTGGCAGCTTCCCTGTTTCACTACAAGGAACTGGAGATTTGTGAGGTAAAAGACTATCTTGCGGGAAGAGGAATTTCTGTTCGCAGGTGATTTGAGTGCAAAGACAAAAGAAGAGTATGAGGTGAAGAAAGATGGCTCCTTTGTCGGGAGAGTGGCTGGAGGCTTTGAAAGGAGAGTTTCAGAAGCCCTATTATGCAAAGTTATATAAAACGATTAATGAAGAATACAGAGTGAGAAAAATTTTTCCTCCTGCGGATGAAATGTTCAATGCATTTCATTTTACCCAGCTAAGTCAGGTGAAGGTGGTGATTCTGGGACAGGATCCTTATCACAACGATGGACAGGCTCACGGGCTTTGCTTTTCTGTGAGACCGGATGTGGAGATTCCGCCATCTCTTGTGAATATTTACCAGGAACTTCATGATGATTTGGGGTGTTATATTCCAGATAACGGGTATCTGGAAAAATGGGCAAGGCAGGGAGTTTTGCTTCTGAATACGGTTTTGACGGTTCGTGCCCACCAGGCCAATTCCCATCAGGGGAGAGGCTGGGAACGGTTTACAGATGCAATCATTAAAGCGGTGAATACTCAAAACCGTCCCATCGTATATATGTTGTGGGGGCGGCCGGCTGGGAGCAAGGCTTCTATGCTCCATAATCCGGAGCATCTGATCTTAAAGGCACCTCATCCAAGCCCGTTTTCAGCTGACAGAGGATTTTTTGGGTGCAGGCATTTCAGCCAGGCCAATGCATTTTTGGAGAACCATGGGGTAAAACCGGTTGACTGGCAGATTGAGAACATCAGGGGGACGGATCCAAAAGCGTATTGATTAACTGTGGAGGGTGTAAGGAGTAGGAATATGAGTATTCTGGAAATATTGAAAGTGTTGGTGTTTGGAATTGTAGAAGGGTTTACGGAATGGCTGCCCATCAGCAGTACCGGACATATGATACTGTTAGATGAACTGATCCATCTGAATGTATCTAGGGATTTTATGAATGTATTTTTGGTGGTGATTCAGCTGGGAGCGATTCTGGCGGTGGTGGTGCTGTATTTTCGCAGATTGAATCCCTTTATCTTTCTGGAAGGGAGGGAGCCTAAAAATTCTGTGGTTCCTCTGGGCAAAGATCCTGAGAGAGGGGTTGGAGTTAAGATCCATACCATTGTCTTGTGGATCAAGGTGGTGATTGCCTGTGTGCCTGCCGGAGTGCTGGGGATATTGATCGATGACTGGATGGAGGAGCATCTGAATAACGCTTATGTGGTTTCCGCCACATTGATCATCTACGGGATTTTGTTCATTGTGGTGGAGAATATGAACTATGGAAAACGGCCGGCCATCGAGCGAACAGGACAAATTTCCTGCCAGCTGGCATTTTATATCGGCTGTTTTCAGATGTTGTCTTTGGTACCGGGAACGTCCCGGTCAGGAGCCACGATTCTGGGGGCTATGATATTGGGATGTTCCAGAAGCGCTGCGGCAGAATTTTCCTTTTTCCTGGGAGTACCGGTGATGTTTGGCGCCAGCCTGGTAAAGCTTTTTAAGTTCGGGCTTCATTTCAGCGGGGCAGAGATTTTCTTCCTTCTGTTTGGAATGGCGGTGGCATTCATCGTTTCCATATTTTCCATTAAATTTTTGATGAGTTATATCAGGCGCAATGATTTTAAGGTGTTTGGATACTACCGGATCGTTCTTGGAGTGGTTGTGCTTCTGTTTTTCGGTGTGAAATGGATTCTGGGAGTGATTGGATAGCGGGATTGAATTGGGGGCAAAGAGAAAAAGGTGAAAGTTTCTTGATAAAAGAAGCCTTCGCCTTTTTGATGTCTTGATATGTAGAAAAACTGCTATCCACAGATCTCTTGTACTTTTTGTCCTATGGTGTAAACAAACACAAAATACGCTGCTCAGCGTTCGCTTCATCGCAGCCGTCGAAACAAAATAGCTGGTGCTGCCTTCGAGTATCGAATCCAATCTTCATCTCATCGTAATCTTTGACGTTAACCAGGGACTGTCCGTATTCAACGAAAATATTACAGTCACAGGTATTGGCCGTACTAATCAGAACCGCAATGGGAATCGGGTAGGATTTCTGGCGAATGTCAAATTCTCTTCGCAACATAGCATTGGCCCCCTCACATATGACTATTCAATTTTAAAGTGATTGCTACAAGTGCATTATAGCACAAACAAAGGACAGAAACAAGTCTTGAAACCACAGAATTTATTGAAAATAGTACAAATAAGTATAAAATATCTTGCAATATTTGTCGAATTAGTTCAACCCTTCTGCGATTTCATAGAGAAGCCGCCTGGAGGCTTCCCAACCCAGGCAGGGATCCGTTATGGATTTGCCATAGCAGTGTTCGCCGATCTTCTGGCTGCCAGGTTCAATGTAGCTTTCAACCATAACACCTTTCACCATATTCCGGATCTCTGGAGAATGGCGGCGGCTGTGAAGAACTTCTTTTACAATGCGAACCTGCTCCTCGTGTTGTTTGCCGGAATTGGAGTGGTTGGCATCTACGATGCAGGCTGGGTTCTTCAGATCCCGCTGGCTGTACAGCTCATGGAGAAGGATCAGGTCTTCGTAGTGATAGTTGGGAAGGCTCTGCCCATGCTTGTTGACAGCCCCACGCAAAATGGTATGGGTTAACGGGTTTCCCGGTGTGTGGACTTCATAGCCGCGGAAAATGAATTCGTGGGCGCTTTGGGCGGCCACTACGGAATTCAGCATGACAGACAGATCGCCACTGGTAGGATTTTTCATACCCACCGGAACGTCGCAGCCGCTGGCTACCAGACGATGCTGCTGGTTCTCCACGGAACGGGCCCCTACGGCGATGTAGGACATCAGGTCAGTGAGATACCGCAGATTTTCAGGGTACAACATCTCATCAGCGGTGGTCAGTCCGGTTTCCTGAACCACGTGCATATGGATATTCCGGATGGCTATGATGCCCTCGTACATGTTGGGCTTCTTCTCCGGATCCGGCTGATGAAGCAGGCCCTTGTAGCCTTCCCCGGTTGTCCTGGGCTTATTGGTATAGACTCTGGGGATAATGATCAGCTTATCCTTTACGATTTCCTGGATGGGAACCAACCGGCTGGTGTAATCCAGGACGGCACTCTCATTATCGGCAGAGCAGGGGCCGATGATGACCAGAAACTTATCGCTCTCTCCAGTCAGAACTTTTTTGATCTCTTCATCCCGTCTGGCCTTCACTTCTGCCAATCCTTCCGGAAGAGGGAACTGCTCCCGAATCTCGTCTGGAGTCGGCACTTTATTCACAAATGTAAGTCCCATAGATTCTTCTCCTATCTAGTATTTAGTCTAGTTTCTCACCGTCAAAATCACAGAAGCCGTCATCGTTGATGTCCATATGGCGATGCATGGGAGAATCGCTGTAGAATTCCTTGCCCACGACGTTGCGGTGCTGACGGCTTTCTTCCACAGCCTGGGAGATCAGGTTTCGCACTTGTAGCGGCTTTGCGATATTCTTAAGAACAATCTCCGGCGTGGCGTCAACTTTGGCTTTGATGATGATGTCTCCGGTTCCAAACAGACGATGGCCAAGGGATCTGTGAAGCGTGAGATCTACGATGCGGTAGAGAAGGGTTTCATTGATGGTGGTGCTAAGAAAGCCCTCGGTTATCATCAGCCGGTCATTCTCGATGGAATATCTGGTGAAGCTTAAGGGAAACCAGAGATGATGCTTTTTATCTTTCCATAATACGGTGGTATTTGAATTCATGTACAGTACTCCTTTTGTTATGTAATGGTTATTATTTTAGCACGGAAAGAAGGGGATGTAAATAAAAGTGTGATAAAGTGTTTAAGAACCGGTGTTGACGTAAGGGGACAGAGAACGTATAATGGATGAAACAAAAAGACAGGAGGAAGACAAGATGGCAGAGGGGTTAACCGTCACATGGCTGGGGCATTCCTGCTTTAAGGCGGAATTAAGGGGATATGAGGTACTATTTGACCCGTATGAGAATGGATATGTGCCAGGGCTTAAGCTTGCCAGGCAGAAGGCAGATCTGGTGCTGTGCAGCCATGAACATGGAGATCACAATGCCAGATCCATGGCGGATAGAAGGGAAGGCTTCCCTTGTCCGTTTCGGGTGCAGGTGATTTCCACCTATCATGATGACCAGAAAGGAGCCTTAAGGGGAGAGAACCGGATTCATATTCTGGAAGGCGGAAGCTTTCGTATAGCCCATGCAGGGGATCTGGGATGCGAACTTTTGCCGGAGGAGAAAGAAGCCCTGAAAGGCCTGGATCTTCTCATGGTTCCGGTAGGAGGATACTATACCATTGATGCCAGGCAGGCGAAAAAAATGGTGGAGGACATAAAGCCGAGGGTTGTGATACCTATGCACTACAGGGGAGAAGGGTTTGGCTTTGACGTGCTGGCCCCTTTGGAGGATTATACCAGCCTTTGCGATGATGTGGTGGATTATGACAAAAATACGCTGGAGTTAGCAAAGGATATGCCTGTACAGACAGCCGTCCTGAAGCTTGCAAAAGAATGATGAGCCGGACGGGAAGGCTGCTGTGATGACGAAGAATAAGGCTGAAAATGAATAAAAAGGAGGCGCTCCCTGATTGAACAATCTAAAAGACAAATTCCGCCGTTTTATGGTAGGACGGTACGGCACCGATGAATTAAACGGTTTTTTACTTACCATTATTTTGGTAATGGTTGTATGTAACCTGTTTATCCGCAGTAGTTTTCTGGTCTGGATAGAGCTTTTGTGCCTGATTTTATCCTACCTGCGTATGTTTTCAAAAAATACGGGAAGGCGTTTTCAGGAGAACCAGAAATTTCTTACGTTCCTATTCCGTGTGCGGGAAGGCTTAAAAAATATAAAGCCCCGCGTTGAGGAAGCGCGGAAATATAAAATCTTTAAGTGCCCCAGATGTGGGCAGAAACTTCGGATTCCCAGGGGACATGGAAAGATCAGCATTCACTGCAGAAAATGCGGCTGCGATTTTGAGGGAAAAAGCTAAAAAAATGTTACTTTTTTCTTGACATCTATACGTCACAATGTTACGATAATTATGTCAGTTGAATAATAAAAACCTTTGTGATAAGAGAGTAAG
>JAETTS010000199.1 GCA_021769025.1 Enterocloster bolteae | reverse complement strand
CCGGTCACAATATATTCTCCTGTTCCATAGGTGTAAGCCTTGAAGATAATCCCAGTATAATACTGGGATGTGCTTAACATGCCAAGATCATAGGACACATACTCTTCCATCCCGTAAACTTCCAGAATAGCCTGCACCTTTTCCAGCCGTTCAATGGCCTTTAAAGACCGGGGATTCTTCACCATGTTTTTGATCTTCTTCATCTCATCCAGCGAGCCGAATAGCTCCGGCAACTTTAAGAACAGGCCTCTCAGTTCTCCTGAAAGCTTCCTCTCAGAAACCAGCGCCTCCACGCCAAAATAATTCTTATTCTCAATTAATTCCCGAAGAGTATCCTCTGTCTCCCTGTCCATGCCGGCTTCCTCCACCAGGCCCTTAAAGAACTCCATCTGCCCGATCTCCACCTGGAACTGGGAAAGGCCGGCTGCCTTCAGGGAATCAATGACCATGGCAATCATCTCCCCGTCAGCTGCCTCGGAATCCTCCCCAATGAACTCTGCCCCGGTCTGAGTCACCTCTTTTAACCGGCCCTGATAGCTGGTGTTGTTGGTAAAGGTCCTCTCCCGGTAGCACAGACGCACCGGTATGTCCTGATCCATAAAATATCTGGCCACGCACCTGGCAATGGCCGGTGTCACATCCGGCTTCAATACCAGGGTATTGTTGTCCCTGTCAAAAAATTTAAACATCTCCCTGGAACTAACGCTTCCCCGTTCCTTATTGAAAATATCAAAAAATTCAAATGCAGGCGTCTCTATATCCTCATACCCATATAGATGAAACACCTGGCTGATCTGTTCCTGTACCGCCAGTTTCCTTGCGCATTCCAGGCCGTACAAGTCCCTTACACCTTCCGGTGTATGAAATAATTCCAAAGCCGCCATAGCCATTCCCCTTTCTCTTCGCTGCTGCCTCTGCATGTTCAATGTTCTTCGGCGGCAACCAGCCGGCAAGCCATCTAAGATACCCTCTGCCTGCCATCCATCTATCAAAGCGGCGCCTGATAGAACTTCCCATAAAAGTTCTCGGTCCGCATCATATTCACAATAATATGAGGATCCTGGGTCTTCATGAGAGCCACCACCTCACTTACCTCATAAGAAGATACCACCGTGTGCAGAAGATACATTTTCTGGTGGCTGTATCCGCCTACCGCATCCACGCAGGAAATCCCGTGCCGGTACTGGGATACATATGCCTTGATCACATCCTCCGCATTTTTCGTGGTGATCTGAAGCGTCACCCGCTCATACCGGTGATGGAAGGTGGAAATGGTCCTGGTAGAAATGAACTGAAACAGAATGGAATAGCCTGCATACTGCCACCCGAACAAAATCCCATACAGGCTTAACAGCGCCACATTTCCTGCAAACACATACTGCCAGATGGATCGTCCCGTCCGGTTGGACACATACAGAGCGATGAAATCCGTGCCTCCTGTGGAAGCATTCCCTTTTAAAGCCACTGCTATGGATACGCCATAGAGAAATCCTCCGAAAATCACATTCAGCATCAGATCGTCAAACAACGGCGTGAAATGGCAGACCTTAAGCAAAAAGCTGGTGAGAAAGACCTGCACCAGGGAATAAAAAGTAAACCGCATACTGATACTCCGGCTGCATAGAACCGCTACCGGTATGTTCAGTACCAACATTCCAAGAGACGTGGAAAAATTCCTTCCATACAATTCTGCTATCTTGTCAAGCAAGATGGCAATACCTGTAAACCCGCCGGAAAGCAAGCCAGCCGGTCGGATAAACGCCTGAATCACATAGGTCTGAAGAACTGCCGATGCCACAACCGCAACGATTGTAATCAGCCTGTGGACCATTCTGTTCTTTTTTAACTGGGCTATCATAGCCAAAATCCTCTCTTTTCTGAAACTGTACTGACCGCCTGACAGGCGGCTGACTCTTATCTGTTCTTTCCGTCCCCCTTATACCTGGAATATTGGCAGCGTTTCCACAAAGGAAAATGAAAAGTAAGAAAAGGGCCAAGGACAGCTCCTTAGCCCTTCCTGTCAGGATACGAATGTCTGTCTATTCCTTGCCGTCAAAACAGTACGTACAAAGCTTGCACTTAGGGAGGCCGATAGATTCCACCATATCATCCAGGCGGTGATACCTAAGGCTGGTAAAATTCTGTTTTTTGCAGATCTCCTGACACATGCACTCATAGCGTTCACTCTCTGGATCCGCATACTCACCCAGCGTGCTGTCTGCATGCTCCCCTTCCCTCTCCAGGATGACTCTTCTGGAGATCAAGTCCAGATCCGACTGTGACCGGGAGAAGTTTAAATACTTACATCCGAACAAGATCGGCGGACAGGCCGGGCGCACATGAACCTCCTTGGCACCGCTTTGGTACAAAAATTCCGTTGTCTCCCGCAGCTGAGTTCCACGAACAATGGAATCATCAATCAGCAGAAGCCTCTTTTTCTCAATCAATGCCTTCACCGGAATCAGCTTCATCCGCGCGATCAGGTTCCTCTGCTCCTGGTTGGTAGGCATAAACGACCTGGGCCAGGTAGGCGTGTATTTGATAAAAGGCCTGGCAAAGGGAATCCGGGATTCATTGGCATATCCGATGGCATGAGCGATTCCGGAATCCGGAACGCCTGCCACAATGTCTGCCGATACCTCTTTTCCGTCACGTTTGGCCAGCATGCTGCCGCATTTGTAGCGCATTTCCTCCACATTGACTCCCTCGTAAGAAGAGGTGGGGTAACCATAGTACACCCACAGGAAGGAACAGATTCTCATCTTATCCCCTGGAGGAGCCAGCTGCTTTACGCCCTCCGGTGTCACCAGAACAATCTCTCCTGGGCCCAGCTCCTTATAATCGCTGTATCCCAGATTAATATAGGCAAAATTCTCAAAACTAATACAGTATGCGTCTTCTTTTTGTCCCACAATCAGCGGAGTCCGGCCGAACCGATCCCTGGCAGCATAGATTCCGTTCTTAGTAAGCAGAAGCATAGTCATGGATCCGTCAACCATCTCTTGAACATAGCGGATCCCGTCCACAAGGCTGTCCCTCTGGCAGATCATAGATGCCACCAGTTCCGTGGCATTAACCTGCCCGCTGCTCATCTCCTGAAAATGAGAATTGCCGCTGGCATATAACTTGTCCAAAAGAGCACGGAAGTTGTTGATCTTCCCCACAGTTACTATGGCAAAGCTTCCCAGATGGGATTGAATCAACAGAGGCTGGGGCTCATAATCAGAAATGCATCCAATTCCCATGTGGCCTTTCATCTCTTCCACGTCCCGCTCAAACTTAGTTCGGAAAGGAGAGTTCTCAATGTTGTGAATCGCCCGGTTAAACCCTTCCGGCCCGTAAGTAGCCATCCCGCCACGGCGTGTTCCCAGATGGGAATGATAGTCGATTCCGTAAAATAATTCAAGTGTACAGTTCTTCTTGGCAGCTACTCCAAAAATTCCACCCATTCTGTGTCTCCTTCGTTTTGTCAGTTTGCTTTATACCTGGCCTATTCCACATAGCCTTCCGGATTGTTCTTCTGCCATCTCCAGGAATCCTGGCACATCTCCTTGATTCCCCGCTTGGCAACCCATCCCAACTCCTTGTGGGCCTTGGATGGATCCGCATAGCAAGCTGGAACATCCCCTGCACGTCTCTCCTTGAACACATAGTTGATCTTTAAGTCATTGGCTTCCTCAAAGGCATTGATCACATCCAGAACGCTATAGCCAGTGCCAGTACCCAGATTGTAGATCCACACACCACCCTTTTCATCCTTCATCTTCTGCAGCGCTTTCACATGGCCGTCCGCCAGATCCACTACATGGATATAGTCTCTCACACAGGTTCCGTCCGCCGTGTCATAGTCATTGCCGAATACGCCAAGGCATACCAGCTTGCCCACAGCCACCTGGGTAATATAGGGAAGCAAATTGTTGGGAATCCCCTTTGGATTCTCACCGATCCTTCCGGACTCATGAGCGCCAATGGGGTTGAAGTACCGAAGCAACATGATCTGCCACTCCGGATCCGCAGTGTGCAAGTCTGTCAGAATCTGCTCCAGCATTCCTTTGGTGCGGCCGTATGGATTGGTGATCTCTCCCTTAGGGCACTCCTCCGTGATCGGCACAAACGCCGGGTTTCCATAAACCGTGGCGGAAGAGCTGAAAACAATGCTCTTGACTCCATGCTTTCTCATCTCATCGCAAAGAATCAAGGTGCCTGTAATGTTGTTATGATAATACTCAAGAGGCTTAAATACAGATTCTCCCACTGCTTTTAATCCTGCAAAATGAATCACTGACTCGATCTTTTCATTGTCGAAAACCCTCTTTAATCCAGCCTGATCCAACAGATCCACCTCATAGAAGGTTAAGCTCTTTCCTGTTATCTCTTCCACTCTCTTTAAAGATTCCTTGCAGGAATTGCAGAGATTGTCAACCACCACCACGTCATACCCAGCGTTGAGCAGTTCGATACAAGTATGGCTGCCAATGTATCCGGCGCCTCCAGTTACTAAAATTGCCATATGTTTGTCCTCCTGATTATGAATCATGATAAAGAATTTCAAAAAGCCTTCCTCCCTATTATAAAGGGGAAGGCTCTGAAATACAATGTAAATTTTTCTGTTTTTGAAATTTTAAGGGTTTCCTATAAAAAGCGTTCCCTTGATTTTATGGAAGACCTTACTCTTTCACTGCCCCCGCTGCAACTCCTGCCAGAATATATTTCTGGAAGAACACATAGATCACAATGGTTGGCAGCATGATCACAATGATTCCTGCCGCCAGTTTCTGCCATGACCCTTGCTGGGCATTGGCGAAGTTCATCAGGAACGTGGTTAACGTTCTTAGCTTATTCTTCGGCATATACAGATATGGAATATACATATCATTGATAATGGTTATGGCTTTGATGATAATCACCGTGGCTGTAGCCGGCGCTAAAAGCGGCAGGATAATCCGTGTAAACAACCCGAAATAACTGCAACCGTCCAACAGTGCACTCTCATCCAGGGACCTAGGCAGCGTGGAGATAAACTGCCGGTAAATGTATAGCTGCATCAGATCCGATGCCACATAGATCACTATAGGCGCCCCCAGCGTATTGTAGAGACCCAGCCCATTGATGATCTTAAATCTGGCGATCTCCGTCACAAAACTTGGAATCAGCATCCCCAGGAAAAAAAGCCCCATAATCACTGGCCGCAGCCGGAACTGAAATCGTTCCAGTATAAACGCGGTAATGGTTCCGAACATTACATTGAAGAAAATACTGATTACCAGGATCACGCCGGTATTCTTAAATCCGATCAGCAGATATTTATCCCCCAGAACCTTTTTAAAATTCTCCGTAGTGACTCTTCCAAGGGGTGGAAGCAGAAGAGGCGATGTATTCACCATATCCGCCTTGGTCTTAAATGCTGCAAATAAGGTAAGCAGAATGGGTGCCAGTACCACCAGAACCATTCCTAAGCAGACTAGCTGCTTTCCCGTCTGAATCAGGCTGCTC
>JAETTS010000198.1 GCA_021769025.1 Enterocloster bolteae | reverse complement strand
AAGGTGCTGATAAGCGCCGAGGATGAGGCCAAGGCTATGGGCGATGAGTATGTGTCTGTAGAGCATCTGTTTTTGTCCATGCTGAAACAACCAGATAAGACATTAAAAGAATTGTTTAAGCAGTATGGGATCAACCGGGAGACCTTCCTCAAGGCCCTTACCACAGTACGGGGGAATCAGAGGGTGGTCAGCGACAATCCGGAAGCAACTTATGATACCTTAGAAAAATATGGTTATGATCTGGTGGAGAGAGCCAGGAACCAGAAGCTGGATCCGGTGATCGGCCGTGATGGTGAGATCCGGAATGTGGTGAGAATCCTTTCCCGTAAGACGAAAAACAATCCGGTATTGATCGGTGAGCCTGGTGTGGGAAAGACTGCTGTGGTAGAAGGGTTGGCCCAGAGGATTGTTCGGGGGGATGTGCCGGAAGGACTGAAGGATAAGAAGCTGTTTGCTCTGGATATGGGAGCGCTGGTAGCTGGGGCCAAGTATCGGGGCGAGTTTGAGGAACGATTGAAGGCCGTATTGGAGGAAGTGAAAAAAAGCGATGGGCAGATCATACTGTTTATCGATGAGTTACACACCATTGTGGGGGCCGGGAAGACGGAAGGGTCTATGGATGCCGGGAATATGTTGAAACCCATGCTGGCCAGAGGCGAGCTTCACTGTATCGGAGCCACTACCCTGGATGAGTACCGGAAGTATATTGAGAAAGATGCGGCGCTGGAACGTCGTTTTCAGCCGGTCATGGTAGAAGAGCCGGCAGTGGAGGATACCATCTCTATTTTAAGAGGTCTGAAAGAACGTTACGAGGTATTCCACGGAGTAAAGATTACGGACTCAGCACTGGTGTCGGCCGCCATATTGTCAGACCGTTATATTTCGGATCGGTTTCTGCCAGATAAAGCCATTGACCTGGTAGACGAGGCTTGTGCTATGATCAAGACGGAATTGGATTCCATGCCTGCCGAGTTGGATGAACTGTCCAGGAAGATCATGCAGATGGAAATTGAGGAAGCGGCCCTGAAGAAAGAGACTGACCATTTAAGCCAGGACCGGCTGTCCGATCTTCAGAGGGAGTTGGCAGAATTGCATGATGAATTTACGGCCAAAAAGGCCCAGTGGGAGAATGAGAAGACATCCGTGGAGAGACTATCCTCTCTGCGGGAGGAGATTGAGGCTGTCAACCGCCAGATTGCACAGGCACAGCAGGAATATAATCTGAATAAGGCGGCGGAACTGCAGTATGGCAAGCTTCCTGAATTGCAGAAACAGCTGGCAGCAGAGGAGGAGAAGGTGAAGAGCCAGGATTTGAGCCTGGTTCATGAGAACGTCACAGAGGATGAGATTGCCAGAATCATTTCCAGGTGGACTGGTATCCCGGTGGCGAAACTGACAGAAAGCGAGAGAAGCAAGACCTTGCATCTGGATGAGGTGCTTCACAGACGAGTAGTAGGACAGGATGAGGGCGTGGAGAAAGTAACAGAGGCAATCATTCGTTCCAAAGCGGGTATCAAGGATCCTACAAAGCCCATTGGCTCCTTCCTGTTTATGGGCCCTACCGGTGTAGGAAAGACAGAGTTGGCGAAGGCACTAGCAGAAAGTCTGTTTGACGATGAGACCAACATGGTGCGTATAGACATGAGTGAATATATGGAGAAACACTCTGTGGCGCGGTTGATTGGAGCGCCTCCTGGATATGTGGGA
This sequence comes from Enterocloster bolteae, assembly GCA_021769025.1. The sequence goes on along the minus strand of JAETTS010000198.1, from coordinate 3,855 downwards.
TACGACGAAGGTGGCCAGCTGACAGAGGCAGTGCGGAGAAAGCCTTACTGCGTAGTTCTGTTTGATGAGGTGGAAAAGGCGCATCCAGATGTGTTTAATGTGCTTTTACAGGTGTTGGATGACGGGCGTATCACGGATTCTACGGGAAAGACGGTGGATTTTAAGAATACCATCATCATTATGACCTCCAATATTGGTTCCCAGTACCTGTTGGAAGGAATCAATGAGCAGGGAGCGATCCAAAAGGAAGCGGAGGAGATGGCGATGAATGATCTGCGCAGTCACTTCCGACCTGAATTTTTGAATCGTCTGGATGAGATCATTCTCTTTAAACCGCTGACAAAGGACTTTATTGGATCCATTGTATCGCTTCTGATTGCAGATACCAACAAGAGGCTGGCAGACCGGGAGATACAGGTATCTTTAACTGATGCCGCTAAAGCTTTCGTGGTAGAACACGGGTATGACCCGGTCTATGGAGCAAGGCCGTTGAAACGATACCTTCAGAAATATGTGGAGACACTGGCCGCGAAGATCATTTTGCAGGATCAGGTAAGAGCAGGAGATACGATTGTCATCGATACAGATATAGCCGGGCAGAAATTGTCTGCACACGTGGAGTAAGACGGCGGTATAGGAGCAGACCGCTTATTACAAACCCTCATCATCCATAAGTGGATAATATGATAAGTGATATTGAAATGAAATCCAGTTTTATGCTATCATAACACCGTCAATTGGAAATCACAGGTTTGGAAAGGAAATGCCATGAATCAGATACCAAAAGATCCGGTAATGTTGTTAAGCTATGTCAATACACAATTAAGGGACTTTTATCCTTCTCTCGAGGACTTCTGCAAATCCGAGGATGTGTCCGGAGAGAAGATAGAGGAAATATTAAAATCCATTGCGTATACCTATGACCGGGAAAAAAACCAGTTTACGTGACAACAGAGGCTTTACCTTACTGGAAGTGCTGACTGTTGTGGCAATCATTTCCATCCTGGCGGCCATCTCCATACCTGCCTACCAGAAGGTGAAAAACAATGCGGAAGTTAAAGTATTGGAGTACAATACGAAAATGATCTCTTTCGTGTTGCAGGAATATCTGGAGGAACAGAGGCTGGAGGGGAATTCTAACCGCCACACCGTTCGCCAATTGACATCTGCGCCTGTGGGAGATCCAGAGAATCCGCTGTCCGGAAGAATCGAGGGAACGGATTTGGATGATACCTGGATTGTCTATGTAAATGCAAACTATGGCACAGAAGGGTACGGTGGCTTTGAGATTGAGTGGAAGAATTACAGGGTAAAATGTTATGCAGGAAAAGAACTGGAGATCGAACGAACAGATAATCGTTCAGGAAAATCTGCACATGCAGGAGGCTAATCGAGAAACAATCATTACCTGAACCGTGAAGAATCAAAAAGAACCGGGGCATGTCTGGCTTTGAAGTAACAGGCGTGTTCCGGTCGTTTTATTGTTAGCCCTTGCATATGCAGAATAGGGAGAGTAAAATAACAGGAAATGTATCAATGGAGTTATACAGCTTCAAGTGAGGTGAATTTCTATGGAAATAGCGTTAAAATCAATGGCGGAAGTCTGGAGCTGGCTGATGGACAATCTGCTTTATATTAATCTGTTTCTGTCGGTTGTGATTGTTTTCTTTCAGAGAAGAGACCCTAAGGCGGTGTGGACCTGGCTTCTGGCATTGTATTTTGTGCCGATTTTTGGGTTCCTTCTATATCTTTTGCTGTGCCAGGATTTTCGGAAGAGCAAAATGTTCCATGTGAAGGAGGTGGAGGACCGTCTAAAATATCCCATTAAATCCCAGGAGGAGGGAATTCAGGACAGGGAGAGCTGGTTTCGGGATCCTCTGTGCAGAGACTATGAAGATCTGGTTCTGTATAACCTGACAACTTCCGGTGCAGTTTTGACTGTGGATAATACAGTAGATATTTTTACAGACGGTGTAGAGAAGTTTACGGATTTAAAGGCTGAACTGAAAAAGGCCCGGCACTACATTCATATCCAGTACTATATTATAAAAAATGATGAGCTGTTCCAATCCATGATTCCGATTCTGGAGGAGAAGGCAAAGGAAGGCGTGGAAGTGCGGATTCTGTATGACGGCATGGGGGGAAGGTTCATGCCTAAACGGGTATGGAAACGGCTTCAGAACGGGAACATTCAGGTAGGCGAGTTTTTCCCTGCTGTTCTTGGCCGACTTCATCTGCGTGTAAACTACCGCAACCACAGGAAGATTGTGGTGATAGACGGCAGGGTAGGCTATGTAGGCGGATTCAACATTGGGAAGGAGTATATTTCCAAGGATCCTAAATTTGGATATTGGAGAGATACCCATCTGAAGATTCAGGGAAGTGCGGTGTATGCCTTGCAGATCCGCTTTGTCCTGGACTGGAATTATGCCACAAAGGAAAATCTGTTTAAAAACGGAAAGTATTTTGGCTTGCCAGACAGAGAAGAAAGCGGGGAGCCGGCGGCAGTGTCGGAGATTTTGAATGTTCCGAAGCCGGAACTGTTCGGACAGCGGGCCGGGATTCAGATCATCAACAGCGGGCCGGATGCCAGCAACCGCCAGATCCGGAACAATTATCTTCAGTTGTTTCATAAGGCCAAACATCACATTTATATTCAGACACCCTACTTTATCCCGGACGATACGGTGCTTTCCGCGCTGAAGATTGCGGCAGAATCCGGGTTAGATGTCCGTCTGATGATTCCCTGCAAACCGGATCATCCCTTTGTGTACTGGGCAACGTATTCTTATGTGAAGGATATGCTGGAGGCGGGAGCCAGATGCTACACCTATGAGAACGGCTTCCTTCACGCCAAGGGCGTAATGGTGGACAGTCTGGTAAGCTGTTATGGGACGGCGAATATGGATATCCGAAGTTTTGAACTGAATTTTGAGGTGAATGCCACGATCTTTGATGCAGAGACCACGCAAAAGCTGGAAGCTGCGTTTCTTAAAGACCTGGATCACTGCCGGGAGATTACAAAGAAACGATATGAGCAGAGGGGGCTTGTGGTGCGGGTGAAAGAACAGTGCAGCCGGCTGTTGTCTCCGCTTCTGTAGCCTGAGACAGCGGATGCCTGCTAAAGAAGTGGGGTGTGTGCATAGAAACGGATATGGCGTCTATACTAACACCATGAAAATGATTAATCATATAAAACAGGCAGGAATTAATTTTTGTAAATGCGGTGTGACAGGATGGTGCCTGGAAGTGATGTTTACCTCTGTGGAGTCCATGATGCTTCATGACTGGAGGCTCATGGGGAAGACCTCTCTTATCATGTTTCCCATCTACGGCCTGGGAGCTCTGTTGGCTCCTATCGGAAAGGGGGTTGACCGTTGGCTGGATGTGACAGTGACAGGAGGGGGTTCTGTCAGGAGGGAGGCAATGCCTTTGCGCCTGTGGGACAGAATCCTGCGACATGGAATGCTGTATATGGTGCTGATTTTTGTGGCAGAGTACTTTTCGGGAACCTGGCTCAGGGCCAATGGAATCTGCCCATGGGACTATACAGGCCGCCACAGCAACATCAATGGGCTGATCCGTCTGGATTTTGCACCGCTGTGGTTTTTAACCGGACTTTTATTTGAAAGAATCACAAAAAAGAAGGGCGCATAAGACTTGTATTTGCGCCCTTCTTATACTAAAATGGAGAGGATAAAAACGATTCGTCTTGGTACAATAGCAGACGTTGCGCCATAATGAGGAAGCAGATGGTGGAATTGTTATGGGATAAAGGCAGCGGGGGGTACTGAAGGAATTGCAAAGAAGGAGAGGCATATGATTAAGTTTATCGGGGTTGCGTTGACAGTTATT
>JAETTS010000197.1 GCA_021769025.1 Enterocloster bolteae | reverse complement strand
GAAGGGCTCTGTCTCCAGATCCACATACGTAATGTTTTCCACGATCTTTACCTGCTGCACCAGAACTCCGTCCTGATAGATGGTAGAAACTTCCTCCCCGGTCATCATGCCTGGGTACATAAGCTGAAGCCGGACGCTACCAGTTTCCCCGGCCATTACCCGGATCTTGGCAGTCTCTCCCATCCATTCATCCGGATAATATCCATAGACCGGCTCACATTTTAAGTTCTTTACGAAACCGGTAATATCCTGATACGCCTGAAACTTGGTATCCTCCTGTAAAATCAGCATATTATTGCGCACCTGGCCAAAATCCCGGATGGAATTCACGAAGGTCACTTCCACCGGCTCTCTCTTCTGCCCACGGTTAAAGGTGCTGAAAAATGTTCTGGCATCCTCTTCACTGAGTCCATAGGAATTCTTCAGAATATAAATCTTCTTTCCAAATAGGCTGGCACCGTATTTCTCGTAGGTCTGCTCTGCCAGAGAATTGTACTGTTGCTGCCCATTCCAAAAGGAGAGGTTGGGATAGGTGCCTCTGTAAAACCGTTCCACCGGAGCCATAAGCAAGAAATAGATCACCATGACCACCGTACAGGCCAACATGCTGTGATAATTGGGAAGGATCTTGGCCTTAGGCCTTGCAGCCACTCCGCACAGATAGGCCAGAAAGATCCAGAAAGCCGTCATAGACACATATACCAAACAAGGCTGTACCTGCCCGCTTACGCTGGAGCCTGCCATACAGGCAATCATAAACAGAAGAAATAGAAGCGCATTGCACAATGTATTTCTCCAATGTGCCTTATCCCGGATAAGCTTTACCAGGAAATACACAAACAATGCCAGTATCCACAGGTCAGCCATAATCACAAATACCCTAACCCATCTGGGAGAGTTCTGCCAGTTGAGCCCGCACAGGCTCTGGTCTCCTGTATTCACCCGAACCAAGTACAAAAATTGCTGAAAGATCCGGCTGCCCATCTCCCTGCCACTTAAAGCGCGAGCCATACCCCCTCCGTCGTGTTCAATCAAAGTCATGGTTTTTGTGGACAAGACATGAATCAGCTGTATCAACGCAAATGTCCCTGGGAGAATAAGCCAGTTCCAGATCTTTTTTTCTTTTTTTATCACAAGGGCCGCCAGCAGCACTGCCACAAGCACCACATAGCGTTCATGAACAAAGCATATCCCAAAATACAATCCATATGCAATCCAGAGATAGGGTCTCTGGCTTCTCTGCTCATTTACATACTGAAACAGGCAATACAGCATGCAGACAGCCAGCCACAGGCCAAGGCTTTCCATCAGGCCATACACCTGTGAAATCTGATAACAGGACATGCCAGATACCAGATACAACATACCGCACAAAAACCCAATGGTTCCGTTTTTTGACACACACCTTGCAAAATGAAATACCGTATAAGCGATCAGGCCATTGATTATTATGTTGAATGGCACAAACCAGGTTATGTGGTTTCCCAACAAAGCCATCTGAATGTATGCTGCAATATAATACAGGAAAGGGAATCTGTCTTGTCCTATGGGAAACATAAACTTCCAAAAGGGCATCTCATGGAAGTCGGACCAAAGCGTTAAGTCATCCCCATAAAGGCCGTGGATCTCAATTCCGGCATTGATCAAAAAGGCAAAGACCAACAATGCACCGGCAATCAGCACCTCGCCCTTCCAACGATAAAACTTTGCTAAGGAATCCTTTTTCTCCACAGGTATTCCCTCCTTCCCTGGCATATCCAGCCACACAACCATTCTGATACCTTTTGATCCGTTGCGCTACCATTCCTGGTATGCCTTCTTGTAAAACTTCATCAGAATCCTGGCCGCAGATTCCGGCCAAAACCGCTTGAACATCTCCATCTCTTCGGTTTCCCTGCGATGGTCTTCGATACAGGCTTTTGTGGCTGCACCATCATGGATCCGGTAAAAGAGAAGAGGCTTCTCCACACAGATGAAGCGTCCCGGCCATTTCGCTAAAACTGTCATACAATCCCAATCCAAGGCATACCGAAGCTCCGAATGAAAGATGGGATCCGGCAGATAGTTCTTCCGATAGGCACAGGAAGGGCACATCACTGGATTTCCCAGACGCAGCACGCTTTTTTTCACTGTCTCTCTGTCTGCCAGCCTATGAAGCCTGAGAGGCAGGCGCAGTACCTTTTTCACCGTCTCCTTCAGGCTCCACCTGCAGATCTTGCCGTTTTTTACTGTGACTGCATCAGTCATAAACAGGGTCATATCCGGCCATCTCCGGAAGTTCTTTTTTAACTCTTCCACGTAATGCCGCCCATACATATCATCCTGATGGGCAATGGTGACGAATGTCCCATTTGCCTTCTCGATGGCGAAATTCCAGTCTGCCTGAATGTCGCTTTCCCCTTCCCGCACATAGAGGGGGATGTTATATTTTTTTGTCATTTCTGTCAGGTAAGGGCTTGGCGTGGACGTGGTACAGATGATATCTGACGGCACGGTCTGACCTTTCAAGGAACGGATACACGCCTCCAGATAGGGCGATTCTTTGTACGCGCAAATAGCAAATGTATGAAATCCCATGTTCATTCTCCTGTTTTTAAAAGAAGTGCTCTTCCAGCATCAGGCACAACACATGATAGATGGGCAGATGCATCTCCTGGATCTTAAAGGTCTCTGTCTCCGGCACAACGATGGCCACGTCCGCCTTCTGTCTCAGCCGTCCTCCATCCTTTCCCGTAAGGCCAATGATCTTCATTCCCTTTGCCCTGGCTGTCACACAGGCATAACGAATGTTCTCTGCATTGCCTGAGGTGGAGATGGCCAAAAGCACATCTCCTTCTACGCCATAGCCATAGACTTGCTGGGCATAGGTCATGGCTCCATCCACATCGTTTAAAAATGCGGTGGACAGCGCCGGATGACCTGTAAGGGCAATGGCCGGAAGGGCTTCCTGCAGCTTCCCGGCAAGAATCTTCCCTGCCTCCGGGTCTGCCTTCTCCAATCTTCGGGCCATATCCTCCGGAAGGGTTCTGGCTTTTTTAAACCCTTTCATCAGTTCTCCTACAATGTGCTCTGAATCCGCCCCGCTGCCTCCGTTGCCGGCAACCAGCAATTTATGTCCGGTTTCATAGCATTCTCTTAACATCTCATAGGCCTGAATCACCGGTTCCTTTACGGCTTCCAGTGCCGGATAGCGACAAATTAACTCTTCTACGTATTTCATCCCCTGCCCTGTCTCCCTTTTAAGGCTGTCTGATGCCTTGTTCTCTGTCAATAATGTATTCTGCTGCGTCCACAAGAGTTTCCGCGTAAAAATCATATAAGGGCTGTTCCCCTTTCTCTTCCATCTCTTTTTTCAGTGAGGCTCCGTATCCGGTCCCCACCAGAATCCCTGATATCCCGTAATTTACTCCGGCTAAAACATCAATGATCTTGTCCCCGATCATGTAGGAATGGGATTTGTCCACTGCAAACCATTCCTCCGCCATCTCAAACATTCCGGTCCCCGGTTTCCGGCAACGGCAATTTCTTTTATAAATGCCAACCCCATATTCCGGATGATGGGGACAGTAAAAGAAGCGGTCAATCCTTGCTCCCCACTCATCAAGCCTCTGGTTCAGATACCCATGAAGCGTCTCCACTTCCTCACAGCTATAATACCCTCTGGCCACCCCGGCCTGGTTGGTAACCACCACCAGCTTAAACCCGGCATCCTTCAGGCTTTTTAAGGCTTCTCCCACCCCTGGAAGGAGTTTTAAGTCCTTGATACGGTGCAGGTAATGGACTTCCTCATTGAGCGTCCCGTCTCTGTCTAAAAATACCACCTTGTCCATGTTGTCCAGTCCCTTTAAAATCGAAATTCATATTCTTTGTTGGGCATCTGCACCTTCACGGTATCATAATTCCAACGGTCTTCGTCTGCAATCCAGGATTGGGCTCCCCGCAGTTCAAAGTTCCAATCCGCCAGCTGTCCTCCTGCCTGTTCCAGGCGGGCGGCCACCTTGTGCCTCACATTGTAAGGGCAGTATACCAGGAGGTATCCTCCTCCTCCGGCTCCCAAAAGCTTTCCGCCCAGAGCCCCTGCCTTCAGCGCCTCGTCATACAGCTGGTCGATCTGGGGATTGGTGATCTTTTTGCTCATTCGTTTCTTGCTTTTCCATCCATAGTCTAAAAGCCGCCCAAAGCTGTTAAAATTTCCTTTTAACAGTTCGTCTTTCATGGCATAGGCCAGGGCTTTCACCTCACACATAGCATCGAAGGGATCTTTCTTGGTATAATTATTGACCTGATCCTTGATGATATTGGCAGACACATGGATTCCTCCGGTATAGCACAGAAGCAGGTTGTACTGCAGCTCATGAAGAATGTCTTTCTTAATCCGCAGAGGGTTTACCACCACATTGTTCCTTCCGTGAAACTCGATAAAATTAAAACCGCCGAAGGTAGATGCATACTGATCCTGATATCCACCGTCAATCTTTAAATCTTCCCGCTCCACCTGGTAGGCCAGGTCAGCCAGGGCATAGGCATCCATGGTGATTCCCTTCCAGCGGGCCATGGCAATCAGAAGGGCAACCATCACTGTGGAAGAGGTTCCCAGGCCAGAGCCTGCCGGTGCGTCACACTGTAGATACACCTCGCACCCCTGCTTAATATTCATAGCCTTCAATGAGGCCGTCACCAGATCCAGCTTCCCGTCATACACATAGTTTTCCCTGGTATTGTACTTAACCGTCATGTCAAAATCCAGCGAATGGACAATGATCTCCTCATCATCCCTGGGAACGATGGAGCAGTATGCATACTTATTGATGGTGCTGCCGATGATGGCCCCTCCCTGTTCTACACAGAAAGGCTCCACATCCGTTCCGCCTCCACCAAAACTAATCCTTAATGGTGCTCTTCCCCTGATTACCATCTAAGCACTCCTTTCTCCACATCCTTCATAAAACGGTAGTAGTCTTCCGGGATTCCAATATCAATAAAATACCCGTCATTTACCAATCCACCCAGTTTCCGGCCTTCTTCCATCCACCTGGGAATCATCTCATTTTCCAGGGATACTTTTCCCTCCGGTATCTGACGGATCAACTCTGCAGACAACAAGTACACGCCTCCATTGATGGTTCCCGGGCGGGGCTCTTCTGTCTTCTCATTAAATTTCACTAACCTCTGCTCTGGATCCAGGACCGCCTCACCGTACCGGGAGATATCCTCTACCTGCCGCAGCACCAAGGCCATATCCAGGCCCTTGTCCTCTTTTATGTCCCACAGCCTTTTATAGTCCATCTGGTAAAAGGTATCCGCGTTCAGCACCAACACATGAGGTTCTGTGACAAACTTAGCTCCGTTTAAGATGGCTCCGGCTGTTCCTAAAAGCGTCTCCTCATAAGCATAGCTTGCATGGAAGCCGAAGGCTTCCCCGTCTCCGAAATAATCTTCCACCATGGTTCCTTTATAGCCCACAGCAAAGATAATATCCTGAATCCCCTGTTTTTTCAGTTCCAGAACCACATATTCCATAAACGGCTTGTTCTGAATCAAAGCCATAGGCTTGGGACGGTCGC
>JAETTS010000196.1 GCA_021769025.1 Enterocloster bolteae | reverse complement strand
GCGCCGGAATGCCGTTTTTGCATTCCGTGTGCATCCCCCGGAGGGTTCACAGTAAATCCCCTTTCATTCATGGTAGCACCGACAAAGCGGCATGGGGGGTTACTGTGAACGTCTCGCCGCCGAATAGGCGGCATAAGTTCAAGTATACCAATGTGCCGGCCAGACTTTTCTATGCGGTGGTGTACCAGCTTCCGGGCACATGCAAGTTTATTTTTTATCCTCCATGATCAGAAGCTTTACCGCCTCACATGCAGTCTGTATGGACTTGTCCACTGCACTGGCAATGTCCTCCACGTCGGAATATGCCATAATTCCGGATGCGCGGCATCCCCGTATGGATGAGATCACCAGCACGGCGGAGGCTTCCATCTCTGTCAGCAACACCCGGGCGCGCTCCCACACAGCTTGTCTGTTCTGATACAACTCGGCCAGAGGTACTGTCTCCGGTGAAATGTGTGTGTACAGGGAGTCTTTGGTATAGGTAATTCCCTCGTCAAAGCGGTATCCCAACTTCTGTGCACTCCTGGCAAGGGCTTCCACAATATGCCTGTTTGCAACCGCCGGATATTCAACTGGCACATACTGTCTGGTGGTTCCCTCATCCCGCACTGCCGCAGTCACAATCCCTCCCACCGTCTCCTGCGTTCTCACATTCTGGCTAATGCACCCTGCAGTCCCGATTCTGATAAATGTGTCCGCTCCGCATGCGATCAGCTCCTCCAGGGCAATGGCAGTTGAAGGGCATCCCATTCCTGTAGACGTAACGGAAACCTTTTCCCCAAGCAGCGTTCCTGTCCACGTCTTATGTTCCCGGTTATATGCAATCAGCTTCGCCTCTTCCAGGTAGGAGGCAATCAAATCTGTCCTAAAGGGATCTCCGGGAAGCAGCACATACTTTCCGATATCTCCTTTCCTGCACTGAATGTGGTACATTTTTCCATCACGTTCCCACATAGCTCCTTCCTCCTGTCAACAAAATTTCCTGATAGCTTCTATCACGCCGTCAATATATCTTCCCTGGCAGACATATCCCGCCTGTTCTTTTAACTCCTCTACCGCATTATTGACAGCCACCCCTATGCCGGCGGTTTTCAGCATTTCCAGATCATTGAAGCTGTCTCCCAGCGCCATTACCTGGTTTAATTCAATCCCCAGATGTTTTGAAAGTTTCCGAATGCCGGAAGCTTTGGTGCAGCCTTCCGGGACGATATCCACAGAGCCGCCGAAATCTACAAATGTAATCCGGGATCTATAGCCTTCAAGCATCTCCAGCATCTGGCGGTATGCCTGCGGATTCCCTTTGTCTATAATCAGTATTTTCTGTACAGAAACAGAATCCCAGCCCCTCCTGCTTAAATCCAGAATATCCCCAAAACGTCCGTACTGCTTAACCACCTGTTCCACAAACGCCGTCTTTCTGACCGCATATTCCTTGTCGGGAAGGCTTACGATAACACTCATTCCCGCCTCGTCAGCCTGGCTTATAACGTCCTCCAGAATATCTGCGGGGATTGACTCACACCAGTAAAACTGCCTTTCATCTCTGGCGGCTGTCCCATTGCATAAAATCACGGGTATACGGATATCTAAAAGTTCCTGCAACCTCTTAACCTGAGAATATTCCCTTCCGCTGGCAATGGTAAACAGCACCTTCTTCTCGCCGATCAGCTGTCTTAAATCGTTTATTTTTTCAGGTATCTGCTCCGTCTCATCAAGCATTGTTCCGTCTACATCGCTGACAACCAGACGAATCATTGGCATCCCTCCTCGATATTCGTATATAAATCCATAAGATACCGGCCAATATCCCAGGCCAGTTTCAACGCCGAATCAATGGCGCAATCCGGCAGTGTATTCAGATAATTGTGTGCCTCATAAGAAAAGCAGCCGTTGTACTCTATGTCGCGCAGCGCCTTCATGATCGGCTCCCACCGGATCATCCCTGTCATGGGAAGCCGGTGGGTCAAATATACCGGCGCATATCCATGCTGTTCCGAAACATGGGTAGCAATCAGGCGTTTTCCCAGATAGCGCACAATCTCCGGCTGATTCTGCCCCATCAGATCTCCATGTTCAAAATCCCAGCAAATACCAAGCCGTTCATCATGGATGCTGTCAACCAGATCAGCCAGTTCCTCTGGATCTGCACAATATTTTCTTTTGGGAGCAGTATCTACATCGGCCATATTCTCCAGGGCGATCCTGATATTCACGTCCCTCGTCTCTTCCAAAAGCTCCAAAAAATACCTGCGGTTTCTTTCTTTAGATATTGTCCGATAATTCCCTTCCTGTGCAAAACAGGTGCATGGGTGCGTCACCACAACCTCAGCCCCCAATACCCCGGCTCCCCGGATGGAACGCACCACTTGTTTCTGCTGCCATGCCCGCTCCTGATCTCCCAGCGTATCCGACGCAAAATTGTAGAAATGCGCATGGGCCTGGCGGTACCTGGCCCCAAGCTGCCGTGCCTGTACTGCCATCCCGGCCAGCCACGCATCCCCATCCTCCTCCATATACGGAGAGCCCTTTGTGATGACCCAATCATAAAAGTTAAAGTCCAGCGTATCAAAACCTGCTTTCACGATTTTTTCCACTGCCTGCTTGGGCGGGTAGATTCTCTTATCTGGCCTTAAAAACAATAAGTTCGTAGATGTTGATAGTTTCATTCTCCCTCCATATGGCACTATGGCTTTTTATTATTATAACACACATCCAATTTTTTGCAATATTCTTTTACATTTTTAGTGATTATTCATGATATATTCCTAAGTTTTTGTGCATTTTATACACCTCTTTATTCTATCTATGACTTTATCGGTTTTATATGGCACTAAAATGGCACTAAAATGATATTTGAAACAAACGCTTGTGGTATCCAGGCCAGAAGAAATGGAAGAACGGTTCCAAGAGCATCCAGAAAGCGGGACATCCGCCAAAAACGGCATAGCCCCAGGCTACGCCGTCTCAGAAAACACGAAATAATATATTGAGATACTGGTTTTTTATAACAAAAAGTGGAGACAACAGGACTCGAACCTGCGACCCTCTACACGTCAAGCAGATGCTCTCCCAGCTGAGCTATGTCTCCACAAAATCCTACTTGGGCACAATTGGTATCAACTCTGTACCCCGAACTTTCTTTTATGTAAGTATACCATCTGCCCCCCAAATCTTCAAGAAGATTTTTCAAATTTCCTTTCCAAATTTCTTTTTAATTTTCCTTTTAAATTTTAATCCTCCACAACGGTTCAGATGACCTTTGAACGGTTACAATCGTCAAATCTTCCATCGCTCCGTCTTTGTCCTCTTTTAGTTCCCATTTTCCTCAATCATCCCTTTCATCTTCTCCTTTGCCCCCATCCGCCCTTTAAACTCCACGGCCACCTGTTCCATCCGTCCTTCTGTCACCGGCACCATCAGGATATCACCATCTGTGTCAACCACCCCTGCCACCACCATCTTTGCCCGTTCCATCTCCACCCATTGCCCTGTCACATCCACGCCTCCGAACAACTGTCTGGCCAGACTCTCTGTGAGGACGCAATAGTCTTCCTCCACCGCCAGCCCATAACGCCCAGACAGAATAGATGCCTTACCCACCAATTCCATCGAACCATATACACAGAGGATATAGGCCCTGTGGCTTCTTCCCGTACTTACAGAAGCCACCATCTTCTGGCTCTCAATCCTCCATCCGGCTATACGGATCATCCCCATAGAGCCGTCTTTCTCCCGTTCCTCCCAACGTTTTATGGTCTCTACGTCAAAGTCTCTTCCTCTGCAGTCCACCTGGATACAGTACGGCTTATACGCCATCTGATACCAGATGATCCCCGCTGCGATTCCCAATATTCCCATACCCAAAACCGCTGCCAGCAACCAGCGGATGATCCTTTGTCCTGTCATGCCATTTACTCCCTTTCTATGAACATATGCTCACAGTTAAAATCCAGACACAGGCCTCACCCTGCTTCCTTCTCCAACAGCCTGGCTCTCCCCTACGATTACCCAGTCTCCCTCAAACAAAGCACCTTCCACAGCTGCCTCCGTGCTTCCCTGACAGATCAGCTCCACATCCACCCGCTCGGCCCGGAATTCTTCTCCCAGTATGGTAGATCTGGTTTTCGCCACCAGACAATAATACCCTTTCATATCCTTTCGAAGCCCTGCAAGAGGAATCACATTGGGGAACAGATCGGACTGTTTCGTACAGGTATAGCTGGTTATGGTTCCCAACTCCAGTTCCAGCCCGTCTAAATCCGCCTGAAAGATCCCTTCCGTGTCTCCAAGCAGGTTCATTCGGCTTATGACCGCCTCCTTATATCGGTTGGTGCCAGGAATGGACAGTTTGACGGTATCTCCTTTTGCCAATTCCTGCTCCTCTTTCAGAAAGGTTCCTTCAAACTGGCTGTCCCCTACAGCCAGGGATACCAACTCCTCACCGGTTGCCGTCTTTCCTGTGATAATTTCCAGATCGGTCACCACACCGCTCTGCCAGGCCAACACCTGCCCTCCTGTTTCCATCAATTCTTCCACCTGGTGTAACTTGCGTTCCTTTTCCTTTTGATCCAGCTCCATTCCACGAACAGTCAGATTGGAAATCCGGTTTTGCTGTTCCTGGGCCATCTGCGCAGCTGTATCCTGTTTCTGTGCCACAGCCAGTTGCCACTGGGCTTTCTCTACCGCCCGCTCCAAGTCTCCTACCTGTTTAATTTCCGTGTCAAGCTGTTCCTCAAGCTGCTTTACAGCTACCTCATAGGCTTCCTTCCGCGCCTCCTGAGCTGTGGTTAAGCCAGCCTGAATTCGATCCTCCTGGTCACTAGCAAATTCCAGCTGGGATCGGGCAGCGTCCACCTGATCCTCCCAGGAATTCTCCAGGTCTTCCAGATCTTCCCTCGCTCTCTCCAACTGTTTCTCCAGCTTCCGCCTGGCCGATTCATCCTCCTCGGTCATAGAACTTATGTCTTCTTCCAGATCCTCAATGACTCTCTGGGCTGCCCGCATCTCCCGATCCCTGGAATTCTTTGTGATATCCAGATGATTTCTGGCCGACTCCCAGTCTCTCTCCTGCTGCATCCACAGTTCTTCTTCCGTCAGATCCATGCTGTCAATATACTTCTCCTCCAGCCGCTTCTTTTCCTGGTCATGCTCTGCCATAGATGCCTCCAGTTCCATCCGCCCTTCCTCAAGTTCCCTCTGAGCCAGATTAAGTTCCCACAAGGCCAGCTCCGCCTGGGTCATCTGTGATACCGGCTCCTGAGAAATCTTTTCCTTTTCTACAGACAACGCCAGCTGCTCCAATTCCCAGGTCAATTTCTCCTTGGTTTCCGCCAGAGCTTCCATATCATACCAGAAAAGAACCTCCCCCGCCTCCACTTCATTTCCTAAAGATGCCTGGATCTTCCCAATCCGCAGTCCTGGGATTATGGTATGGTAGGTTTTCTCCTTCACCTTCACAGTTCCTGTTCCTTCTATCACAGTTTCCACGGTCTTTCGCTTGGCCACAGTGGTCCGGACTTTTGGAATGGTAACGCTGTCATAGATTCTGGAAATCACGGTACACAAAAGCATAACCAGGAAAAATGCCAGGAGAACCCAA
>JAETTS010000195.1 GCA_021769025.1 Enterocloster bolteae | reverse complement strand
AGAAAAACGGAATTCCATTTTCCTGAATGTGAATGATCATGTGATAATCTGCCTCTGTCTGTGCCAGAAAACCATGGGAAAATGCGTTGGCAGACTGGAGTCTGGAACTGAGGGAACTCCAGACGACTTGGAACTGCTCCAACTGTGTAGTTTTCGCTTTTTTGACGGAAGAGATCAGAAAGGTTCCTATGACTAGGAGAAGGATTCCGCCGGTGGTAAGCGTATAGAGTGCAGTCAGGCGTTTTCGCAGAATATTCATATACAAAGATTCCTTTCTAAAGCTAGTGGTAGGCACTGCTGTGCTGTCGTGGAAAGGCAGTATTCTGCCAGCAGGCATCTATATGTTTTCCAACCGGTATCCCACCCCATGAACCGTGGTCAGTTTCACAGGAGCATGGAGAGATTTCAACCGCCGCCTCAGGAAATACACGTAGTTGTCTAAATTACCCTCTTCCACATCGGCAGTGGATCCCCAGACGTAGGAAAGGATCATTGCCCGGGGAAGGGTTTGGCCAGGATTTCTCATAAAATATCCTAGGAGGGCTGATTCTTTTTTCGAGAGGGTCACAAAGCTTCCGCTGAAGCTTACTTGGTGGGTGGCAGGATTTAAGCATAGGCCGAAGGCTGTTAAATCTGAAGAAATCTGTAAGTTTCCCGGCCTTCTTGTGACGGCACGTATCCGGGCCATCAATTCTTCTACTGCAAAGGGTTTCACCAGATAATCATCAGCCCCAGCATCAAGGCCTGTGATGCGATCGTGGATGCCGTTTAGGGCAGTGGTGAGGATGACCGGGGTGTAGATACCTTTGCGGCGGATGGCTTCAAGAACCGTGATTCCGTCGATCTCTGGAAGCATGCGGTCCAGTATGATGGCATCATAGACCTGATTCTGAGCATAGAACAAGCCGTCATTGCCATTGTGGCAGCTGTCAGTCTCATAGCCAGATACAGTTAAGGCCTGGCAGACCAGACCACATAAGTCTTTATCGTCTTCGATTACTAAAATTCTCATAGCTGGTTTCCTCTTTTTTATACTATCAACAGTTTACCACACATTTCTCTAAAAAATCTTTAAAAAGTGGTCTGGCTTTTCCAGTTTTTTTAGAGAAAAAGTTGGTATGATGGTAGAAAGCAGTATGAAAGCAGTGAAAGGAGATTGTCAGAATGAAGAAACAGATAGCATGGATCTTGATAGGAGGCCTTCTTCTGGGAGCCCTTGGCGGTTGCCAGAAAAAGACGGAAGGAGATATAAGGGAGACCACAGTACAGGAACTGCCTCAGGGATTGCCAGAATCGGATGCCAAGGGGCGCTATGGAGAGATGGCAGTGGAGCTTCCCCAAGGGACAGAGAACCAGCGGGTATGCTGGTTTGGCAGGGGGGAAGGCGGCAGATTGGAGATGTACACCAGGGAAGGGGATTATTATTCAGAGAGCGCTGCAGATGCCTTCCGCTATGTGTATCAGGACGGCGCGTGGGAGAAGGACGAGAACTGGGCAGGGAACGCTGCCTTTAAGGAACATGGCATTGATCCCATGTTTGTCACCTATGGATCAGATGGAAGGTATTATCTTGGAGGCACAGACAAGGATTACAGATACCACGTGTTCCGGCTGGAAGAGGATGGAACGGCAACCGAGCAGCTGAAAGGGGCGTTTGACCCTGAGGAAGGAAGGGATTATGGAATGCTGCCTCCTAAATTTGAAGTTCTGGAGGACGGACGATTTCTGATCTACGATTACTGGCAGGTGTTTCTGTATGACACAGCAGGAAACCGGCTGCTTTCTATGGCTAAGGATTTCTCCGGAACCACCAGCGATGCCAGAGGATTTTCAGAGGGCAATGAGATGGTGACAGTTTTGGACGGCCAGGTGGTGCGATATGATCTGCAGAGCGGGAAAGTGACAGAGGCTATATCTCTCGATGAGGTGGGTGGAGTCAGAAGCAGTGCTGAACTGTTTGGGGATGGGGCAGGCGGAATCTATATGGCAACGGAGATCGGATTGTCTCACATCAATAAAGGTGGAACGCTGTGGGAGACACTCATCGACGGAAGCCTGAATCATATGGGAATGCGAAGCTTGCAAATGATAAGTTTTATAGAGGGGGACAACCAGGACTACTATGGAGTCTTCTGTAATGATGGGGGAATCGGAATTCAGATGTTCCACTATGAATACGATCCGGAGATGGCAGCTGTTCCCCCTTCCGGAATAACCGTCTACAGTTTGAACGACAATTCTACAGTAAGGCAGGCCGCCTCCCAGTTTCAGAGTGAGCATCCGGAGGTTCGGGTGGAGGTTCGGATCGGGGTGGAAGATGGTGGTAACGTCACAGAGGAGATGATTCAGGCGCTGAACACAGAACTTTTAAGCGGGAAAGGGGCGGATATCCTGATTTTAGATGGCCTTCCTGCCAGATCGTACATAGAAAAGGGAGCTTTGATGGATATAAGCAACCTTGTGGAGGACCTTGAGGAAAGTGGCCAGATGTACAGCCAGCTGTTGGAAGGATTCCGGGAAGAGGAAGGAAGCCTGTACCAGGTGCCAGCCAGATTTTCATTTCCGTTGTTGATCGGAGAGGAAAAAGCGGTGGAGGCTTATTCCAGCCTGGCATCTATGGCAGGATATCAGGGAGAGAAGCCGCTTCTTCCGGCGTCCAATTATGAAAATCTTTTGCGGGAGACGGCCAATCTTCAATATAAGGAACTGTTTTATGAAGGCAATAGGCTGGTGGATAGAGAGCAACTGATTCAGTATCTGGAGACAGTCAAAACGCTGGGAGACCAGAACGGAGCCAAGACCACATTTTCGGAAGAAGAGATGGAACGCTTGTGGACCAGCAATAATGTGGTCAAAAGTGGGATTATCGAGTCAGCGATCCAGTATGATGATGGAAGGTTTGACAGCGGAGTTGCAGAGATGTCCGGCTTTGGCAGCCTGTGTATTCCGGCGGAGGTAAGAAGGCTTCATCCGGGAACCTTGATGGTGCCGGCGGGGGATCTCTACTTGCCTTCCACGGTGGCAGCTATTAACCGTTCCACGGCCAATGAGGAGATGGCCAAAGAATTTTTAAGGTGCCTTTTGTCTTATGAGGTGCAGAAGGAAGAACTTTATGACGGTCTTCCGGTCAACAGAAAGGCTATGGAAGCCAATGTGGAAAACGATAGGAACGGATTTTCTATGGGAAGCGGCATTGGGGATTATCACATTTTCGCAGAGTTTCCTTCCAGGGAGGTGAGGCAGGAAGTGGCTGCAATGATAGAGACTCTGGCCGTTCCCATTGTAGTGGATGAGACCGTGATGAAAATGATTGTAGACGGCTCCAGAGATTACTGTGACGGAAAGGAATCTGTAGAACAGGCGGCGGATAAGATTCTGCGGACCATGACCATCTATCTGTCGGAGTAAAGCTGTGAAGAAACGATTGGAAAGATGGAGAAAAGCCCTGGTTCCCTGGCTGTTTCTGACACCCAGCCTGGCAGGTGTGGCTGTATTTATGGGATTTCCGTTTCTGGATGTAGTGAAACGGTCTTTCATGGATACCATGGGAAATGGATTCGCAGGATTTCAAAATTATCAGGCAGTGCTGGACAACTTAGCATTTCGTCTGGCAGCAGGCAATACCCTGGGGTTTCTGGTGGTATGTATTCCCACCTTGATGGTGATTTCTTTAGGGTTGGCGCTTTTGATATCAGGGAGTGCACAGAAACATCAAAACAGTGCAGTGATAAAGAACAGCAGGACCATGCTGGTGCTTCCTCTGGCGATTCCGACCGCCAGCATGGTTCTTGTATGGAAGATCATCTTATGCCGGGACGGAGTGCTGAACCAAGTGTTGACCTGGATGACAGGTAAGTTGTGGGAGGTTGACTGGGCATTTTCCCGACATGCATTTCCGGTGTTGGTTATCACCTATCTGTGGAAGCACACGGGATATGACATGATTCTGTGGCTGGCCGGGCTTCAGGGAATTCCGGGGGAACTTTACGAGGCGGCTAAGATGGATGGGGCAGGTTCGGCAGCCCGATTTTGGTATATTACTGTTCCAGGGCTTAGGGGAACGTTGGGTATGGTAGGGATCTTGTCGGTAGTCAATTCCTTCCGGGTATACCGGGAAGCGTATCTTTTAGCGGGGACATATCCGGATTCTTCCATCTACCTGATCCCGCACCTGTTTGCCCACTGGTTTCTCAGTCTGGATATTCAGAAAATGACGGCGGCAGCGGTGATGATGACGGCAGTTTTTGTGACACCGGCGGTACTGGGATGGCGGATCATTCTCCGGCGCTTGGCAGATGATGGGAAAGATGAAATACTGTTTCCATAGAGAAAGGGTAAGAAGATGATGAATATACTCCCGGAGTCTCTCTTACACCTGGCTTTATGTCTGATATTCTGCCCTATATATCTAAGGTTACGCACATCTGACAAGAATCATCTGGCAAAAACCAGGTACAGAGAGGTTTTGAGAGTATATATAGAAGGAAAGGAGGCAGGATCATGGAGCGAGATCGGATTGTGAAGCAAGGGAGAACCGTGAAGCAAGGGAGAACCGTGAAGCAAGAGGGAAGCGTGAAACAAGAGCAACTCATGGAACAAGAGCGGATCATGGAACAAGAGTGGACTATGAAGCAAGAATGGATCATGGAACAAGGGAAAACCATAAAGCAAGGGCGGATCATGAAGCGAGGAAAGACAATGAAACAGACGAATGGACTGCCGCAGACAATTTTGGCGGTAGCCTGTCTGCTTATATGGATTCCCCTTCTCTTGATGGCAGCGGCTTCTCTGATGCCGGAAGACGAGTTGTACTGGCGGTATCTGTCTGTGTTGGAACTGGGCAGGGATCGGGTGCGGGCTGCCCTTCTTCCTTCCTATCCTTCGGCAGAATCTTTCATTGAGTTGCTGATCCGCTCTCCAGGATTTTTTGTCATGTTTTGGAATTCTGTCTTTCAGGTGGTTCCTATGCTGGCAGGGCAGCTTGTGGTGGCGGCTCCGGCAGCATGGGCATTTGCCAGGTTTTCATTTAAAGGGAAAAGACTGGTGTTTGGGATTTATGTGCTTTTAATGGTTTTGCCCTTTCAGGTGACCCAGGTGTCAAATTACCTGGTGTTGGATCGGATCGGGCTTCTGGATTCCCATCTGGCAATGATTCTGCCGGGAATCTGGTCCACCCTTCCGGTGTACATTATGACCAAGACATTTGAAACGATACCGGGAGCCCTGATGGAGGCGGCATACCTGGATGGAGCAGGGGAGGCTTATACCTTTCTTCATGTAGGTCTGCCTCTGGGGTATCCGGCAGTTGTGACATCGATGATGCTAAGTTTTGTAGAAGGGTGGAATGCCCTGGAACAGCCGGTTACCTACTTGAAAGATAAGACCTTGTGGCCTCTTTCCCTGTATCTGCCTGATATTGCAAAAGATAAGGCTTCCGTGGCATTTGCGGCAGCTCTGGTTACCTGTCTGTTGCCGGTTCTCATGTATCTGAATTGTCAGGAGGAACTGGAACAGGGAGTGGCGGCATCGGGGGTGAAGCAATGAGAGGAGGGGTAAAACGTTGGGTTCTCCTGGCATTTTTCCTGGTTATGCTTTTGTGTACC
>JAETTS010000194.1 GCA_021769025.1 Enterocloster bolteae | reverse complement strand
ATATTGGGATCAAAGCTTATCATAGCGTCTGCACGGAGGGCGCAATCAATGGCCTTTCTGTGGGCTTCTTTCATAGGGAAATCCCCCAGAGACACAGAGCATAAATGAAGTGCAAATGCATCTGCAAACCAGGAAGCTTCGATATCCCTGGCTTCCATCATCATGTCAGCACCTGGCTTCCGGTAAAAGGAAAACTCTCTGTTTCCATCTTCCTTAAGTGCCACAAAAGCCAGGGATGTATTGGCTTTGTCAGTCCTTTTTACGTATCTGCAGTCAATGCCGCACTGTGTAAACTCTTCCACAATCTTGTCACCGAATGGATCCGCCCCCAACTGGGTGATCAGAGCCCCTTCTCCTCCCAACTTCACATACGCTCCACACACATTGGCTGGTGCTCCTCCTACCTTTGGCTGGAATCCACACACATTTTTCAGTTCCTTGCCTGACTCCTCGGGAATAAAATCAATCAGTGCCTCTCCAATGGCAAATAATTTTTTCATAGCCTATCATCCTCCCTTTTTATTGTAAACATTGTTCTCAATTCATCTACCACGTCTCCTGCCGTCTTTTTGGCCTCTTCTATGGTGATGTCCGCGTATTGTTCATAATAGGGAACCCTTTCACGGTAGAGATCCAAAAGCGTCATACCGTCCTTCAGCGCTACGCCCCGATCCTGAAGATTCCCTAGACGTTTCTCCACTTCCTCATAGCTTAATTTTAAGTACACCACTGTGCTGATCTCTTTCAGATGCTCCATAGCCTCTTTTCCATAGATCACACTGCCACCTGGCGCAATAACCGAACGTTCCACCTTAAGTTGGCTGTTGATGCGGTTCTCCACCTCCAGAAATCCATTCAAGCCTTCCTGGGCGATAATCTCTTTTAACAACCGTTGTTCCTTTTCCTGGATCAGAATATCTACATCCACAAATGAATATCCCAGCCGCTTGGCTAAAAGCACTCCTACCATACTTTTGCCCGCCGCAGGCATACCGATCAGTGTAATATTCCTAACATCCTTCTTCATCTTTGCTCTCCTGCTGCCTCACCCCTTGCAGCATCCGCATCCTTCTCCCAATCCCTTACTTCCTTTTCTTTTTCCTTGCCACAGAATATCCGAATCTCCCCAGTTTCTCTCCCAATTCAAAATACTCTCCATGGGAATAAGCGACAAGCCCTGCGTCATTCAAATGAAATTTACCGGCTTTATCCATATATCGGTCATCCACCGTCACACCTAAAACCTCTGCCAAAAACAGATCATGGCTTCCCAAAGGAAGAACCTGGGTCACCCTGCATTCCAGGTTCAAAGGGCTTTCCCCAATCCCAGGTGCCTGAATATGTCTGGAGGGCTGAACTGTCAATTTCATCTGATGAAACTTATCTGTGTCTCTTCCAGACTTCACGCCACAATAATCTGCGGCAAATACCAGATCTTTGGTCACCAGATTGATCACAAATTCCTTTGATTCCTTCAAGATATGGTACGAATACCGTTCCTTCCGGACAGAGATGGATACCATAGGCGGAGCAGAACACACGGTTCCTGTCCAGGCCACAGTAATGATGTTGGGCTTTTCTCCCTCTCTCATGCAACTGACCATGACTGCTGGAACCGGATATAACATATTTCCACCCTGCCAATGTTGTTTTGGTATAGTCTTTTCTTTTTCCATGGTTTCTGCCCTTCAATCATTGTCAGGAAGCAGCTTTACCACGATCATCAGCTGTTTCACAAAGCTTCCCGCAGGAAGCTTCATATCTTCCTCATGGGAAACTTCCGGAAGCTCCGGTTCATCCTCCTCCAGCTCCACACAGATCCAATTATAAGCCGCCTCCTTGGCATTGTCTATGGCATCCTCCAGATCCGGCCCGTCCGCCACACAGTCTGCCAGATCCGGAAATACAACATGATATCCCTTTCCATCCTTATGCGGTGTAAACACCGCCGGGTAAACAAATGTCACCTTCTTATACCTCCGGTTTTTTTATGTCTTTCTCCCTTAGCCCTGTAACGCCACCATAATAGCCGGAATCAGCTGTTTCTTCCTGGACACCACCTTGGGAAGTTCTACAACCCCTTGTTTTGCCTCTTTCTGTGCTGCCTCATCGCTCTCCACATGGAATGCCTCCAGGATCATCTGCCCGGCTCCCTGCCCCTCACAGAGAAGGGTGGTCGATTCTGTCAATATGTTGGTCAGCATAAAAAACATCATATCCACATTGTGTGTCTGAAATGCCTGTTTGATATAAGGCGCCATGCGCCCTCGCAACTGTTCCAGTTCCTGTCCGTTAAGGGAGTTGATCTGTCCCACTCCAAAGCTGATCTTCCCAGCTGTGAACCGCTTAAAGTCCTGATAGAAAATGTCTTCCTCTGTCTTATTTTTCAGATTGCTTCCTGCGGAGAACATAGCCACCGCATAATCCTCTATCTGAATCCCCGCAATCTCTGCCAGTGCCAGCGCTGCCTGTTTGTCCACCTGGGTGCAGGTAGGAGAGCGGAACAGCAAGGTATCTGATATGATGGCACTGCACAGAAGCCCGGCAATGGTCCGGTCAAGGGGCGTGCCAGTCTCCTGATACATCTGATAAATGATCGTAGCCGTGCATCCCAATGGCTGATTCCGAAAAAATACCGGAGATATAGTCTCAATCGAACGCAGCCTGTGATGGTCAATGATCTCCCGGATCCTGGCGCCTTCCACCCCATCCACTGCCTGGCTCTTCTCATTATGATCCACAAGAATCAAGGATTTTCCTCTGGCTCCCAAAAGGTTTCGTCTGGAGATCATCCCTTTATATTTTCCGTCCTTGTCCAGAACAGGAAAATCACGATGGCGTTTGCTGGCCATCACGTCCTTGATCTCATCGATCACATCGGTCTCCTCAAAGGTGATCAGATTTTCCGTCTTCATAAAATAACTGATGGGCATGCTCTGGTTTACCAGGCGGGCTGCCGTGTATGCGTCATACGGCGTGGTAAGCACCGTACAGCCATGCTCCTGGGCAAGCTTTTTTATGGTCATGGACACGGCTGCTCCTTCACAGACAATGATACAGGCTGCCTCCATCTCAATAGCACACAGTTGAGACTCATAGCGGTTTCCCAGAATTACCAGATCATTCTTGTTGATGTAATACTCCATCATATCCGGATTGGCTGCTGCAATCAGTACCTTTCCCTGGTTGAAATAGGCGTTCTCATCACCGATGATCAGAGCTCCTTCCAGAGTCTCGATAATGTTGGAGTACTGAGTGTTAGCCTTGGAAAGTATGCTGCTGTCATATACATTCATGTAAGACTGGGCGATATCGCTTACCGTAATCAGTCCCTCCAGCATATTGTCCTCTGTCACGGCAGGAAGGGTCACCACACTTGCCTCCTGCATGGTATTCCAGGCCTTTTTCAGAGAAATGTTTTTATTTACCCCTTTGATCTTGCGGATGTCAATATCACGCACCTCGGTCTTTACATGCTCAATCAGCTCCGGTGCTTCCACACCAAAGTAATCCAACACAAACTGGGTCTCCCCATTTACCTGCCCTGCCCTTCCTGGCTGAAACTCCTGACCCGTAAGGGCCTTTTTCAGGTTCGCATAACAGATGGCAGAACAGATAGAATCCGTATCCGGGTTTTTGTGTCCTACTACAATCGTTTTTTCCCTGTTATATTCTGTCATTTTCCTCCATTGTAACAGCTGAATGCTGTTACTCTCTATTTATTTAATTGAAAGATACGGCTACACGGAGCATGCTTACCCTATCTGGAACCATCCGAAAATGTCCTTAAAACAGACAACAATTCCTTCTCTGGTATCACTGGTGAATAATATGAGCCCATCTGCATGGTACAGCCAAACTTGTCTAAAAATTCCCGCTGTCTCTGGGTCTCAACGCCTTCAGCAATCACCTTTTTCTTCATCTTTTTGGCAATCTGTACCAGGCCGCCGATTACAGGGGCAAATTTGGCGCTGTTCTCCAGTTCTCCCACAAAAGCGCGGTTAAACTTCAGGGTATCCACCGGAAGGTCGAAAATCCGGCTCAACCCTGTACTTCCGGATCCGAAATTATTTAGGATTAATTCCACTCCCATCCAGGACAGCCCTTGTAAAAGCACCGTTAGCCTGGCATAGGAAGCTACTGCCACATACTCGTCAATCTCAATGGCAAGCTTCTTGGGTGGGAGCTCATAGGCCTCTATCACCCGAGACACTTCCTGAAGAAAATCTCCCTGAAGAAGAAGCATCGATGATATGGGAAGGGCAATGGATTCAAAATTTCTCTTCTTCTGCAAAAGGCCTGCAACTGCTGCCGCCGCTCTGTCCAGAGCATAATATTCTACCTGCCGGATCTGCCCGGTATCCTCGGCAATAGGCAGATATTCGCTGCTGTCAATCATTCCCAAATCCGGAACAAATATCCTCATCTGGAATTCTGCCCTGGAGAAGCCCTTTTTCTCCCTGTCATAGATAGGTCGGTAGCTGACTTCCGTCTCTCCTTTGGATATGGCGGTATTTAAGTATTTGGCAATAATCTGCCTGCGCACAAACTGCTGGTGCAGTTCTTTATCGTAGACAATGGCTTGATTGCTTCCTTGCTCTGCCCCGTGGGATACGGCCATATCCAGATATTTCAGTATCTCGCCTACGTTGGAGGCATATCCAGGATAGGCGCATAAGGCAATCTGAACCGAACACAGGCAATCCGTGCCTTTTATGGTCCAGCTTTCATTGAACCGTTCGGTTAGCTGTTCCACAAGCCAGGATGCATCTGCTATAGTTCGGTTTTTCATGATAATGATAAACTCTACGCCGACATAACGGTAAACCACGCAACCGGTTTTTTGTTCCAGGTAGTTTAGTATTTCCTCTAACAACTCATCACAGTATTCTAAGCCGAAGAGATCATTCATTCTCTTGAAATTTTCAATGTATATCTTTAGCACAACCCCATGGTTTTTCATTAAAAACTGTGCTTCCAGATGGCTGTAACAGGACTTGCTGTCATTTTCTTTCTTCTCCTGCTGCTGGTTCAGGTCTTGCGATGCACGTCTTACTTCTTCTTCTTCTGGTTTTCCCTTTTTTGCAAATACCCCCATTTATCGTTTCCTCCAATGTATATTCATGTACTCTCGGAATCTCTCTGATTTTGTGAGAGTTCATGCTTGTCCGCTTTGTGGTAGCGGGGTGGGTTTGTGGTTTCTCAATGGGCAGTGAAGTTGGGGGGCGATTTAGATCTGCTTCGATTGGATACGCAGTGGCGCTTGGATCTGCTTCGATCGGGTCCGCAGTGGCGCTCGAATGCGCTTCGCTCCTTCTCGCTCACGGGCTTCGCCCTATGGAAAAAGACAGGCATGAATTTTCTTACATGCAAGCATGACGACAATTCATGCCTGTCTTTTTGCGCAGTGCTCATTGCCTACGTGGACATTATACCATACCTCTTCTCGTGTTTATATCTTGGATTCATACAAATTTTGGGGTTTGTAATTTGGAGGTATTTTGGGGGTGGTTGTAAGTTTCATAATCTATTTACACTATGTTCATATTCTGTTCATATATACTTTTTATACTATTTGTATAGAAAATCGGTGATACACATCGTTTCTATTGTTAAATTTCACATAG
>JAETTS010000193.1 GCA_021769025.1 Enterocloster bolteae | reverse complement strand
CCTACGATCCCGATACCATAAGAAACTGCCTTCTTTTGAATCTCATCAAACAGAAGTTCTCTCTTCTTCTCTGACAGCTTCTTAGAATCATTCAAATACAAAATCTGGCAGTCCCTGGGAAGAATCACTGCCCCGGCTACCACCGGCCCGGCCAAAGGTCCTCTTCCTGCCTCATCGATTCCGCAGACGACTGCCCCCGGATACTGATCTTCATATTCTCGCATCTGCCTAAGCCGCTCCAGTTCCCTCTCAAGCTTCTCCCCAGCCAATTCCCTCATACCAGCATTTCCTTCCCCTATTTATGTAAATTTATATCAAAGAATACGGCATTTCCTCTCACTCCAACATGATCACCTATATTCTCCAACCCTTAAGGGAATACCTTGATCCTCTTTACCGGCCAGATCCGGATCATGGCCTTTCCTACGATCTGTTGGCTCTTTAAGTTTCCGATATCTGAATCTCTGCTGTCTGAACTATGATTCCGGTTGTCTCCCAGAACAAAATACTCATCTTCGCCCAGCACAATGGGCTCCTCTGCCCGCTTTCCTTTCTCAATCGGCTCCACCCCAAAATCATCCTCCAGGGCTTCACCGTTGATCCATACCTTCCCGTCGGCAATCTGTACTGTCTCTCCCGGAAGTCCCACAATCCGTTTGATATAATACAGATTATCCCGATACTGATAACGGAATACCACCATGTCAAACCGTTCCAGCGTTCCGATCTTGGGTGTCAGCTTTTCCACCAGCAGCACATCTTTCCCGTCCAGAACCGGACTCATGGAATCACCATATACATCCACTCTCTGAACCACATATGTCACCAAAAGATACGCTGCAAGGATAAGCAAAACAACTGTCCGTATCCAGCCAAGGCATATTCTTTTCCATTCCTTCCCCATGTCTGGGCCTATAATACGTTTTCTTACACGTTTTCTTCTCTCCATGTCCATAACAATCTACAATTCCGGAAATTCCAGAGTAATTCGCCCCAGCCTTCCGCTCCGGTAATCATCGATAAACAGGCTGGCAGCCTTCTTGTAATCGTATTCATTCCCCTTCAGCAGACAAGCGCGGCTTTTGGCAATCTGCCCCAATCCGTCTGCCAGGCATCTATCGTCTATATCCTTTGATCCTTTCTCCAGCCCGTACCGTTCCATTAACACCTGGGGATACTGCCTCATCATAAATCCCAGAAGTTCCATGGCCAACTCTTCCTTATTCAGGATCTCATCATTGATGGATCCGATATACGCCAGTTTCTTCCCTACCTCCTGATTCTCAAACCTGGGCCACAGAATCCCCGGCGTGTCCAAAAGCTCCAGGGATTTATTCAGGCGGATCCACTGATTCCCCTTTGTGACCCCCGGCTTATTGCCGGTTTTCGTACAGGCCTTCCCTGCAAACGAATTGATAAAGGTAGACTTTCCTACATTGGGAATCCCCACCACCATAGCCCGGACAGGACGATTTATAATCCCTCTTCTTCGGTCTCTCTCGATCTTTTCTTTGCATGCCTCCTGAACCACGCCATTGATCTGTTTTAACCCGGCCCCGGTTTTGGAATTTACCTTCACAACATGGAACCCCTGGTTGGAAAACCACTTGGCCCATGCATCGTTCCAGGTCTCGCTGGCCAGATCCGATTTATTTAAAAGAATCAGGCGGGCCTTCTGCTTCCCCAGCTCATCAATATCCGGATTGCGGCTGGAATAAGGGATCCGCGCATCTACAATTTCGATTATCAAGTCAATCAGTTTCAAATCTTCCTGCATGGCACGCTTTGCTTTTGTCATGTGCCCAGGATACCATTGTATATTCATAAAATCTCCTGTCTACACGTATTGCATCTATTTTACCAACTTTATCTCGATAATGGGCACAAGGCGCAGCCATATCTTCCCACGGATCTGCTCTCTCTTTACATTCCCAATATTGGCAAACCGGCTGTCCTCGCTGCTGTCCCGATTGTCTCCCAGAAGAAAGTACTCATCCTCCCCCAGTACAATGGGAGCCTGCGCCATCCCGGCTAACGCCACCTGGTTTAACTCTCTGTCTGTCTCCAGATATTGCCCGTTAATATAGATATATCCACTCTGAATCTGCACCGTCTCCCCTGGGAGCCCGATGATCCTTTTTACATTGGACTTGTGATCCTCCCGTTCAAATACGACCACATCAAACCGTTTCGGCTCTTCAAAATCATAGGTCAGCCGATCCATCAAAACCACATCACCGCTGCGCAGTTCCGGTGTCATCGATTGTCCCACAATCGGAATCTGAGCACCGAACTCATACACCACTAACCAAGCCAGAGAAAGCACCACCACGATGTCTACAATCCAATTGACAATTCTCCGCAACCGGTTGGTCTCTTCAATCTGGTAAAGCTCCACTCACAACACTCCTGCCTTCCATAGATAAGAAAGGGACAATAATAAATCTTATTGTCCCCTTTTGCCGTGTGAAATAACCTTCCTTATTTTACTAATTCTTTTACCTTTGCGGCCTTTCCTACTCTCTTTCTTAAGTAGTACAGTTTCGCCCGTCTTACTTTACCTCTTCTCACTACCTCAATATTATCAACAAACGGTGAATGCACCGGCCAGGTCTTCTCAACACCAATGCCTCCTGAATTCTTTCTCACGGTAAATGTCTCTCTGGCACCGCCATTCTGCCTTTTAATCACGGTTCCCTCAAATACCTGAATTCTCTCTCTGTTTCCCTCTTTGATCTTGTTGTATACCCTTACGGTATCACCAACATGAAATTCCGGAACCGTCTCCTTCAGCTGAGTTGCCTCAATCTTCTTAATAATCTCGTCCACGCTGGAACCTCCTTTGATATATTTGATGTTCTTAATACAGAAATGTAACAGAGGACCATCTCTTATTTTCACAATTATTGATTCTAACATGAGGATAGAAAAAATGCAAGTACTTTTTCCGGTATTCTCCTAGATATTCTCCTAGATTCTGGACGATTACTGGTTCGTTCCTGTTCACAGACAATACCAGTTCGTTATGATCTTCAAGTACTCTCGCCATGGATATCATGTCATCGATTCAGCCTCTTCCTGTTCTCTTGCGCTTTCCATCTTAAGGGTGTCCAGATATGCTTTTTCCTTCTCTGTGAGATTCGCTTTCTCCAGCAGATCCGGCCTTCTCTCCAGAGTCCGCTTGATGGACTGCTGCCGCCGCCAGGTCTCAATATTCCTGTGATGGCCGGATAAAAGCACCTCCGGCACCTGCCTTCCCTCATAGACTTCCGGCCGGGTGTACTGGGGGTATTCTAAAAGATTATCATGAAAAGACTCAATCTCTGCAGACACATCATTGTTTAAGACTCCTGGCACCAGCCTGGAAATGCAGTCGATCATCACCATAGCCGGAAGCTCACCGCCTGTCAGTACATAGTCTCCGATGGACAGGGAATCGGTGACGATCTGCTCCAGAGCCCTCTCGTCAATCCCTTCATAGTGACCGCACAGGAATACCAGATCCTCTTCTTCTGCCAGTTCCTTTGCGATGGATTGATTAAACACCCTGCCCTGGGGCGTCATGTAGAGGACTCTGGGCCTTTTCCCCAGCCGCCTGCACAGAGCCTCATAGGAATCGCACACCGGCCCTGGCTGCATCACCATGCCAGCCCCGCCGCCATAAGGGGCATCATCCACATGATTGTGCTTATCTTTCGAGTAATCCCTGATGTTGATCGCCTCAACAGACAAAAGGCCCTTATCCATTGCCCGACCGATGATGCTGGTATTCAGCCCCTCCATAACCATGTCCGGAAATAAGGTGAGTATATAATAGTTCATCCTGTTTCCTCTTTCTCTTCCTTTTTCTCATGCATCCCATACGCCTCATTCCGCCGCCCTTCCGGACACCTACAGATCCAACTTTTGTCCGGCCAATCCTGCTGCTGGGCTTCGACGCCCTACCAGACACCTACAGATCCAACAGCCCGTCCATCATGTGTACTGTTATCTTCCCGCTGTCCAGATCCACATTCAGAATACACTGCTTGATTGCCGGAAGCAGCAATTCCTTTCCATTCTGCCTCTCCACCACATACACATCATTGGCACCTGTCTGCATCACATCCTTTAGGACTCCCAGGTCTTCTCCTTCATCTGTAACCACCGAAAGCCCGATAAGATCCGCAATAAAATTCTCGTCTGGCCCCAATTTCACGGCATTCTCCCTGGTCACCAGAAGATCGTTACCTTTATAAATTTCAACATCGTTTATGTTATCAAACCCCTTGAATTTCAAGATCACCATGTTTTTAAAAAACTTGACATGTTCGATCTCCAAAGGTTTCTGTTCTTTTCCTGTGTCTAAGATCACTTCCTTTAATGTCTGAAACCGCTTCCTATCGTCCGTGGTAGGGAATACCTTCACTTCTCCCCTGATCCCATGCGTCGATGTGATGACACCGACCCGCAACATCTGCTCCATCTGCGTTCCTTTCTGCTTCTGCCCAAAACCCCCTGCCGTCAAAGCCTCTTTTCGTTGCCTCTCGCCCAGGCGGCCTGCTTTCTATAAGAAAGACCGTCTGCCCATCTCTGGCTGGCGGTCTCACTCTCACTGAATCTCCACAGTAACTTTTTTCTCTTCTTTCGAGGCTGCTGCTTTCACAACAGAACGAATGGCTTTGGCGATTCTGCCCTGTTTTCCAATGACTTTTCCCATATCGGAGGGAGCCACCTTAAGTTCTACGATAAGCTCCCCATTTTTCTCCGTCTCGGTGACAGAAACCTCTTCCGGATGTTCCACAAGAGCCTTCGCCATAACTTCAACTAACTCTTTCATAATCATCACCTCGGATTACTGGATACCGGCGATTTTCAACAGCTTGCTGACTGTCTCAGTAGGCTGAGCGCCTGTTGCCAGCCATTTCTTTGCTGCTTCCTCGTTAAATTTGATTACGCTTGGCTCCTGCTTCGGATCATAGTAACCAACTTCTTCGATAAACCTTCCGTCTCTTGGTGCTCTGGAATCTGCAACAACAATTCTATAGAAAGGCGCCTTCTTCTGGCCCATTCTTCTCAATCTCATCTTTACTGCCATGTCATTTCACCTCCTTATTCTTATGATCATAATCCCCTTAAACGGTTCAAGAAAAACCGCCCTGGTTTTATAGACAAATGCATCTTTGATCCCTCTAAGAAGGGTATCAAAAATATGCTTTGCTAACTGCTTCACAACGGCTTTGGCCCCAGGAGAGACATCTGTAGCCCCCATTTTTGTATCCGCCGCCTAAAATGGCATCTTAAACTTGCCCATCATTCCGCCTAAGGCTCCCAAACCGCCTTTGCGCTTGCCTCCCATCATTCCAGGAAGCTGCTTCATCATCTTCTTCATCTGGTCAAACTGCTTCACAATCCGGTTGACCTCACTGATCTCCACGCCTGCGCCTCTGGCAATTCTCTGCTTTCTGGACGGATTAAGAAGGGATGGATTGGAACGTTCCTCCTTTGTCATGGAAAGAATGATGGCTTCCACCCGATCCATGGCAGAATCATCCACCTCCACATCGCCCTTCATCTGAGACATTCCCGGCATCATACTCATAATGCTGGATACACCGCCCATCTTCTTGATCTGGCGCATCTGCTCAA